>JBAWVV010000323.1:0-5164 GCA_037147115.1 Planctomycetia bacterium
GTGAATCCCTGCCCCCGAACGAGCTCGAGAAGCCGCGACGCATCACCGACATAATCGACCGGCTCGATCCGCTCGATCTCGGCGGGCTTCACCCCCTTCTCCCGCGCCTTCTCACGAAGCGTCGCCGAATCGTAGCGGTCGACCACGAGCGTCCGGTATCCATCGCGCTTCGCCGCCAGCGGATAGAGAAACGGGCCGATCTCGATGCCGAGCGATCCGGGATGGATGACGCGGCGAAGGGGGGCGAACCGGTGCTCGAGAGGCGCGGCAGCGACGGTCTGTCCAGCGATGTCGCTCATCGTTGTCGATCTCCCTTTCTGCCACCGAGCACCTGCTTGCGGACAATCCGCCGCGCCTGGCGGGCGAGCCGCGAGGCCTCGCGGCGCACCTTGTCGACCGTCCACTTCCGGGGCTTGAGCGCCGCGACGCCGGTCGCCTCGTCGAGCCGGACATGGACCCGGTGGAGCTCGCCGAGGAGGGCTTCGATCTCGTCGTGCTGCCGGGCGATCTCGGCGGACCGACTCGCCTCCTCATCGAGGACCTGCCGGGTCGTGTCGGCACAGGCAGCCGTCACACGCGAAAGCTCCGCTCGCACGGCCGCGATCTCGGCTTCGGCCGCGGCGCGGACCTCGATCGAATCGCGGGCCATCTCAGCACGGACCGCGGCGACCTCTCGGGCCGCGTCGCTCCGGACAAGGGCGGCCTCGCGCGCCAGGGCATCGCGGGCCTCTGCCGCCGCGGCACTCGTCTCCGCGGCCGTCTCAAGCGCTGCATCCCGCGCGGCCACGGCCTCGACGGCCGAGACGTGGGCAGCATGGGCGTGGGTCTGCGTCCGGCTCGCCCGGGCCCAGGCCGTGACTCCCGTCACGGCAGCGGCGCGGCGCGGATCGTCGTGAGCGCGGCGCCGCGTTGCCGGGAGCGGCACCGCCGAACCGGCCTCGCGACGGAGGTCGTGGTAGAGGGCATCGGCCTCGGGGAGGAGCGTGCGGACGAGCTCGGCCTGCTCTTCGACCACCGAGCGATCGCCGCCGAGGAGCGCGGGATCGAAGCAGGCAGGAGGCTTGCCCAGGGGCACGCCGAGGTGGTCACGGATCGCGGCGAACGTGCGCCCCGGCTCGGCCGTCACCTGCCCCAACTCGCGGACGAGGCAGCGGCCGGGATGACGGCGGGCGAAGTCGAGGAGGAGGCGGTTGGCATGCATCCAGGCGTGAATGGCCAAAAGCGGATCGGAGGTCGTTGTTTCATCGAGGCGCCGATAGAGCGAATCGGCCACCTCCCACGGGCTGCGGAAGACGAGCAACCATGAGGCTTCGGGCGCAACCTCGCTCCAGAAGTCGAGGAACAGGAGCGTCCGCGGATCTTTCCAACCCCATGGCTTCCCCGTGGCGCGCCGGGCGGCGATGAGCTCGCGGGCTCGCGAGAGAAGCCCCGCGGGGACGGCCGGCTGGCCCGCAGGGACGATGCCGTCGCCATGAAGACCATTGGCGCGGAGCGCCTTTTGGTGAAGCTCCTGGAAGTCGAGGTCCTCGAAGTGGCCCCGCTCGTTGCCACGCCCGGCCGCAAGCAGCCGCGTCCCCATCGATACCCCGGCCCCGGCGACGAGCGAGGCGACCAGCGACGTTCCGGAGCGGTGCATCCCGGCGACGACGAGCGCCGGCGGCAGGCATCGAAGAGCCCGTGGCCTTCGGGCACGGGAGGCCTCGGGGCCGGAGGCGAGGCGGAGGGGCACGATGCTCGCGTAGGCCGGATGGAAGTAGGGGTCGTCGCCAAGGCTCGGATCGAAGGGGGGCACGGGGGCAAGCGGACCGGGGCCGATCGTCACCCGGGCGTGTGGCTCGACGACGCCGCGGTAGCCACGGCGACGGAGGTTGCCGCAGAGGTCGACGAAGGCCTGCGGAAGGTGGAGCCGCGGGTTGATCCCCCGGACCGATTCCCACGCCTCGGCCTTCAGAGCCAGTGCCCAGGGATTCGCGGCCGACGTGTTGCGATACCACATCGGGCCACCGAACGAGCCCCACTGTGTCGGCGGGATGCCGCGGAACAGCGGTGTCCCCTCTCCGTTGGCATCGACGACGAGACCACACTCGACGACGTTCCCATCGGCGCCGACAATCAGTCCAGTGGCAAACCCGATCTCCGGATGGGCCGTCACCCAACCGACAAGCGCCGCAAGCCATCCCTCCCGGAGCACGGCCACAGCCCCGGAAACGAACACGATCGCTCCGCCAGCGGCGGGCCAGGCCTTGACGGCCGTCTTGAGATCGAGAGCGACTTCAGCGGGCCGGCTGTCGACGACGGCAATGTCGATGCCGGACATGCTTCCCTCATGCGTAGCCAATTCCGCGATCAGCGTGTCACGCCGATCGGGGTGCGAGAGAACCGTCAGCCGCCGCCGCAGCGGCTCCGGCGCCGTCCCCGGCGGAACGTCGACCGGCAGGGTGGAGAGCGTTAAAGCGATGTCACGGACGAGCACGCCCAGCTCCGCCGAGCCCTGGGCCGTCCCCTCGATGATCACATGGACCGGGGCTTCGGCCGGGATCCGAAAGCGGACCTGAAATCCCGACTCCGGGCTCGGCACGATTACCGCCGGGAGGTCACGGCGGTCAAGGCTCTCCTGGAGCGCCACCTGCTGGGCATTGGAGACGTACGGCTTGGCGGCGACGCCACCGAGGCTCGTCGACGCCGCATGGAGCCGCCAGTGGTAGTGGACTCCAGGCACGCGGACGATGCTCCGAGCCTGCTCGCTGACCCGGAGGAAGATGTCCCAGTCTTGGGCGCCGTCGGTGTGCGCCCGAAAGCCGCCGAGGGCGACGACGAGCGATCGGCGGAGAAGATTGAGATGGGTCAGATAGTTGGCCGAGTAGAGCATTTCGGGGCTCCACTCCGGCTTGAACAGCGGCCGCTGCCGGATCTTCCCCTGCTCGTCGATGCAGTCCTTGTCGGAGTAAAGGAGATCGGCGTCGGGCGCTTCTTGAATCGCCTCGGCCATCCGGTGGAAGGCCTCGGGGGCAAGAAGATCGTCATGATCGAGCAGCGCGATGAACTCGCCCCGCGCTGCGGCCAAGCTTGCGTTGGTCGCCGCGGAGATCCCGTCGTTGACGTCGAGCTTGACGATCCGCACCCGCGCGTCGGCCTGCTGCCGCGCGGCAAGGAGGCGGGGGATCTCGGCATCATCGGGATCGGCGCACGCCAAACACGCCTCCCAGTGGGGATACGTCTGCGCGGCAAGCGAGTCGAGGGCCGCGGCGAGGAACTCCAGCGGCACCCGATAGACCGGCACGAGGACGCTGATCAGCGGTTGGCCTTCGAGCCTCGCTCCAGCAGCACGCTGCGAGTCGAGGTCAAAGGAGCGCGGCTCGGCCGCGTCGATCCAGGAGGCATATCCGCCAGATCGTGCCTGCGATCCCTGGGGCGGGGCCAGCGGTCGTCGGTTGTCCATCGGATTCCCTCCCCGGCCCTGCGGCAGCGATCGGACCATCAGCCCACGGCCCGCAGGCCGGAGCTCAGCTTGAACGTCGCCATGCCGAGATTGACTGCCCGCTCGGAGAGCTCCGCAATCATGCCGAGGAGATGCTGCTTGCGGACCCGCTCGACTTCGGCCTGCGGGGCGGCCTCGCCCCGTTCACACCGCTCCAGTTGGACGATGAACTCCGACCCGGTGTTGTGATCGGCGGCCGTCGACACCGACCGCACCTTCAGATCGACGAGGCCGAGGTGGTGGAGCTCGTAGACAAGCAGTTGGAAGCTCGACGGTGTGAAGTACCAGGCATGGCAGTCGATGTACTTCTCCCGGCCGATGTCGTCCTGATAGCACTTCCAGGCATGGTCGAGGGTCGAGGCGAGATTGAGCTCGGGCATGTAGGTGCCGGGCATCCAGCAGCCGACCCCCTTGACGTTGATCGAGTGGGCCACCGTCTCGAAGAGCGTCTCGGAGGCATGGCGCCGATCCTGCCGCCGATGGACGGCGAGGACCTGGCCGATCGTGGAGGGATTGCGAAAAAAGTCGAACGTGTAGCGGAGATCGGGCACGGCAAGGGCCAACACACCACCGACCCGGAGGAGCGAGGCCGCCGACTTAAAAAATCCGAGGAGATCGACCATGTGCTCGACGGTGTGACTGCCGATCACGTAATCCATGCCGCTGCCGAACTTCGCCGAAACGATCTCCTCGATCGGCTCCCCCTTCCAGACGATGTCGACATCCTCGATATTGACGCACATCTTCTGCATCGCTTCGGACGGATGATTCGTGGCGATGCGGCGGAGCTCCTCGCCGTCGGTGAAATCGACGACGATCGTGTTCCAGCCGTCCTTCTTCGGCGCCATCGGGCTGAAGAACGGGCCGAACTCGATACCGCGTGCGTTGGCCTTGTCGATGCCGTCGAGGAGGATCGTGCGGCGGTCCATGGCGGTGGTCCCTGGGGTGCTTCTGAAGAGAGTGGTGAGGCCGCCGGTCAGGGCGGCAGGGGAGACGGAATCGGGGGCGTCAGGCGGCAGCGGTTTTCAGAGGGTGGTAGCCCCCCTTCGGCCGCAGCCAGTTGACCGCCGTTTGGAACTGCTCCGCTGTCGGCGTGAGGCGGAGGAACTCGCTCACCTGGGCGACGAAGGCTTCGCGGTCGGCCAAGGCCCGCTCGTAGCCGATGAACAGCGTCGGCAAGCCGAGCTTGGCGGCGAGCTGCCACTCCCGTTGGTAGCGCTGCAGGCTTTGGTCGAAGGCGGTTTCGAAGGAACCGCCCCCGGCAGCGAGGTGCGACATGCCGATGTCGAAGATGTTGCGGACAACGAACAGCACGAGCGGATTGCGAACCTGGTGGATCACTCCCTCCAGGTAAAGATCCACCGAAGGATCTTTCCAACCCCAGTCGATGTAGGCGGCGTTGCGGCGCGCGATCACCTTGCCGATGCGACGGTAGAGCCCCGGGTAGCGCGGCGCGTCGGGCTCCGGCTGGCTGTCGAGCATCGCCGCCACGAACTCGCCATCCTCCATGTTGATCCGCGTGTCGGGCTGGCTGACCTCGACCATCCTTACGCCGAGGGCATCGACGACTCCCGATACGGCCGTTGTGCCGCCGCGACCGCACCCGATGATGATCACTGTTCGGCTGTCATACGCCGGCAGGGGATACGCGATGGCGTTTCGGCAGACTTCGGTGCGCCGTTTGTA
>JBAWVV010000324.1:0-5160 GCA_037147115.1 Planctomycetia bacterium
AACGTCACCAGATCGAGGCCGAGGTAGCTGGGGAGGTAGGGTTCGAGATAGCCATGGACGCTGCCATGGAGCTTGCGGGCACCCCGGAGGTTGCCGTTGCCGAAATGATAGAGTGCCACCGCGGCTTGGATCAGCCCCTGGTAGAACTTCCTCGCATCACCCCGATACTCGGTCCATAGCTCCTCCCAAACCTCGTGGCTCTCGAAGTAGTCGCAGGCATTGAAATGACGGATCCCCTCGAGATAGAGCGGATCGTAGGGGGGCTCGGAGGCCATGGAGCGGTTCACGCCGGCGGCGGCTTCAAGGGTACAGGGGGCAGGGAACGGAAGACGCGATCAGCGGGCGACGACGACATGAATCGTAGCACTCCAGACGCCCGGGCGGAGCGGGGCCATCCCCCGACGGCGGCAGCAGCGGTCCGCACCGGCGGCCGGCAGGCCCGCGCGGCCCGCGGGGAGGCCGTGGCCGGGCGGCTAGGAGAACTCTATCCGGCCTCCCGTTGCTCGCTCGACTTCCGCTCGCCACTGGAGCTCCTCCTGGCGACCATCCTCTCGGCCCAATGCACCGACCGGCGGGTGAATCTGGTCACCCCGGAACTGTTCCGCCGCTGGCCGACCGCAGCCGCCCTTTCCGCTGCCCGCCAGGACGAGGTCGAGGGGGTGATCCGCAGCACCGGATTCTTCCGGGCGAAGGCGAAGAACCTGCTGGGCTGCTGCCGGGCCCTCGTCGAGCGGCATGGCGGCGAGGTCCCCGTCACGCTGGCCGAGCTGGTGACGCTGCCTGGCGTGGGGCGGAAAACCGCCAATGTCGTCCTCGGGGTGGGCTACGGTCGGGCCGAGGGGATCGTCGTCGACACCCATGTCGGGCGGATCTGCCGGCGCCTCGATCTCACGCGCCGCACCGACGCGGTCGGCGCCGAGCGCGACCTCGTCACGGTTGTCCCACCCGACCGGTGGATCGTCTTCAGCCACCAGCTCATCGACCATGGCCGGGCCGTCTGCCTGGCCCGTCGTCCCCGCTGCACGGGCTGCGGGTTGGCCGATCTCTGCCCGCGGCGGGGGATACCAGCCCCGGCCGGCAACCCCGTCGCTCCCCGCGGCAGGGCGTCGGGGCATGGGAAGGATGGCTCCGGAGGGGTACAATCCCGCCGTGTCGGCAGGCAGTCCGGTCGGAAGCCGCGCAGGAACGTCCCATGATCCTCTCTGGCCACGAGATCCGCCGGCAGCTTGGCCTCAACATCCACATCGACCCGTTTGACGAGTCGAAGCTCAATCCCAACAGCTACAACCTCTCTCTCCACGACGAGCTTCTCGTCTATGAGGAGGTGGTGCTCGACATGCGGAAGAGCAACCGCGTGGAGCGGGTGAAGATCCCCGCGGACGGGCTCGTTCTGACGCCCAACCAGCTCTATCTCGGCCGGACGATCGAACGGACCGAGACCCACAACTTCGTTCCGATGATCGAGGGGCGCAGCTCGATCGGCCGGCTCGGACTCTTCGTCCATGTCACGGCCGGCTTCGGTGACGTCGGCTTCTGTGGCTACTGGACCCTCGAAATGTTTGCCGTGCAGCCGGTGAAGATCTATCCCGGTGTGCAGATCTGCCAGCTCTTCTTCCACCAGATCCACGGCGACATCACCGAGTATTCGAGCACGAAATACCAACACAACCGCGATATCCAGCCGAGCATGCTGTACCGGGAGTTGAGCCCTGACGTCGACGCCACCCAGCAGCTCCATCTCGAGTTCGGCGCGGAGCGGGCTGCGGCGGCCGAAGCGGCGCTGCCCAGCGGCCCGGCGTTGTCCCCATTGCCCCAGAGGTGACCTCGATGCTCTCCAAGATCCTCGCCTGGTCGGCGCTCGTGTTGACCCTCCTGTTTGCCGCCGTGTCGCTGGCGGGGGTGTTCGGCGGGAGCGCCCTCGGCGGCCTCGGGCCGACGCTGATCCTCGCCGGGATTGTCATGGCGGGGGTGGCGGCGGTGCTCGCGACGGTGGTCCTCGTCCTCGGGTCGTTTCAGTCCTGACCAGGAGGAAAAGGGCCCCGCCACCGGTGGCCCTGTCCCTTCCTGCCCTGCCCCCCGGGATGGTCAAGCCGGGCTGATCTGGTCAAGTCACGCGGGCCCCGATCGCGTATCCTGCCCGATCGCGTATTCTTGCGTCTTGCGCGGCATGGCCCCGTTCGCGGCCCGCGCCCCTGCCCATCCATGAAAGGTTCTTGGCGTGCTGCGAAGTCACACCTGCGGTGAGTTGCGAGCGGACGATCTCGGTCGGGAAGTGACCCTGTGCGGGTGGATTGACCGCGTCCGCGACCACAAAGGGGTGATCTTCCTCGACCTCCGTGACCGCTGGGGGCGGACGCAGGTCGTGATCGGCCCCGAGAGCCCCGCCGCCACGCTCGCCGCTGCCCGGGCCGTCCGCTCGGAGTGGGTCGTGCTCGTCCGCGGTACCGTCGGCGCCCGCCCCGAAGGGACGACCAACCCGAAGCTCACCACCGGGGCGATCGAGGTCGTCTGCCGCGATCTCGAGGTTCTGAATGAAGCCGAGACGCCGGTCTTCCAGCCGGGGGCCACGGAGCTCCCCGGCGAGGAAGTCCGTCTCACCAACCGCTGGCTCGATCTGCGACGGCCGGCGATGCAGCAGAATCTCTTCCTCCGGCATCGGATCGTGAAGATCATGCGCGACCACTTCGATGCCCTCGGCTTCATCGACGTCGAGACGCCGATGCTCGGCCGGAGCACGCCGGAGGGGGCGCGCGACTACCTCGTTCCCAGCCGGCTCGACCACGGCTCGTTCTTCGCCCTCCCGCAGTCGCCGCAGCTCTACAAGCAGCTCCTGATGATGGCCGGCTTCGACCGCTACGTGCAGGTCGCGAAGTGCTTTCGCGATGAAGATCTCCGCGCCGATCGGCAGCCGGAGTTCACCCAGCTCGACGTCGAGATGTCGTTTGTCACCTCCGAAGATGTGATGGGGGTGATCGAGGGGCTCGTGAAGCGAACGGCCCAGGAGATCCTCGGCCTTGATGTCTCCCTTCCCCTCCCCCAGCTCACCTGGGACGAGTGCATGGAGCGCTTCGGCCACGACGCCCCCGACCTCCGCTACGGCCTCGAGCTGGTCGACCTCGGAGCCGAGGTGGCGACGAGTGACTTCCGAGTCTTCAAAGGGGCGCTTGAGTCGGGCGGACGGGTCCGCGGGATCCGCGTTCCTGGCGCCGCGGCGAAGTTCTCTCGCAAGGATCTCGACGACCTCACCGCCGTCGCCGTCGATGGGGGCGCCAAGGGCTTGGTGTGGCTCAAGGCCGAGGCCAGCGGCGACTGGACTGGCCCTGTGGCCAAGAACCTCGGGCCCGACGTGGCCGCAGCGCTCCGCACGAAGCTCGGCTGTGAAGCCGGCGACTTGGCGCTGATCGTGGCCGACTCCTTCGACGTCTCCTGCAAGGCGCTCCACATGCTGCGGAAGCGGCTCGGCAGCCAGCTCAAGCTCTTCGACCCGGCCACGATGAACTTCTCCTGGGTGGTCGACTTCCCGATGTTTGCCCACGACGCCGAGAGTGGCGGCTGGGGGGCGATGCACCATCCCTTCACCGCCCCGCGGGCCGCCGACCGCGAGTTTCTCGCCACCGATCCGGCCCGCTGCCGGGCGCAGGCCTACGACCTCGTCATCAACGGCTCCGAGGCCGGCGGTGGCACGATCCGGATCCACGACAGCGCCACGCAGGAGAAGGTGTTTTCGTTGCTCGGCATCGGCCCCGACGTGGCTCGCGAGCGCTTTGGATTCCTCCTCGACGCCCTCCGCAGCGGGGCCCCGCCACACGGCGGAATCGCGCTGGGGATCGACCGCTGGGTGATGCTCTTCGGTGGCCTCGATTCGATCCGCGACGTGATCGCCTTCCCGAAGACGCAAAAGGCGAGCGACCTGATGACCGGCGCCCCGTCGCCGGTCGACGCCAAGCAGCTGGTCGAGCTCGGCGTCCGCACGGTCGTGCCGCCGCCGAAGGGCTAACCCCCCGCTCGGCCTCGCTTCGTTCCAGCCTCCACGTCAGCTCGTCGACACCGAATACCTTCCGCCGAGGCGCTCCCCTGTTGCGAGGATTCGCCACCCGGCGGCGGTGTCAAATGTCTGCTGCCCGGGCAGCACCGTGTAGGGCTCGATGCAAACAGCCTTGCGGTGCGGAGGGGTGAAGATCACGCACGCCGAAAACTCCGCACTCCAAGCGGCGCGGATCATGGCGCCGCTGGCCGGATCGATGACGCGCGTGACGATCGGCTCGAGGCTCCCGTCGGCCTCGGCAAGCAACCCACAGAAGGGATCGTCAAGCGCAACGCCGCCGAGGGCCACGCGCCCCGGAAAAGCGATCCGGTCGCTCGCGGGCACCGTGGCCCCGACAGGGAGGAGCTGCTCCTGGGGCTGAAAGCGCGTGGCGGGGATCTCGATCTGGCAGGCGTCGGGGTCGGCGCCGCTGATCACCGGGAGGGGATGGTAAGGGTGGAGGCCGAAGGCAGCGGGCATGGTGCCGAGGGCGAGGAGGTCGAGGTCGAGGTCGAGCCGATCAGGAAAGAGCGCCCAGGTGGCTGTGAGCGTGAAGTCGGCCGGCCACGACTTCACGGCATCGGGGGCATCGATCGAGAGGCGAAACTCAGCCCGGACGAAATCGCCGGACTGCTCGACGACCCGCCAAGGCCGGGTATGGGCGAGGCCATGGATCGGCCGGCCAAGCGGATCGCCCGCAGGGAGCGTGAAGGATCGCCCCTGAAACTCCATCGTGGTGGAGGCAAGCCTGCCGGGATAGGGACAGAGGATGGGGATCCCGCCGGCGGAGGGGCGGCCGGCGGGGGTGGTGTAGTTGTCTGGAGCCCAGAGGACGTCGCGCGGCCCTTGGGGGCTTTCGAGGATCGCAGAGGCACAGGCGCCGCCGCGGCCGACGAGGATCTCGGCCCGGGCGGGGGAGCCTGCGGCCTGGAGCAAAACCGACCATGGGGAGGTGTTCATGCCGGGGAGCATAGCGGATGGCTTCCGCGGCGCGGGTTGCTGTGCAACACTGGTCTCGAAGCCTGCGGCCGAGATGCCACGGGACTCCCTCGCGGGCAAATAGCTCAGTTGGTTAGAGCACCTCGTTTACACCGAGGGGGTCGGGGGTTCGAGCCCCTCTTTGCCCACTTCTCGAC
>JBAWVV010000325.1:0-5143 GCA_037147115.1 Planctomycetia bacterium
GTTCGTCGCATCAGAATCCCTCCAAGATCAATCCAGAGCTCATCGCAGTCCATGAACAGTCCATGATCAGTCCATGATCAGTCCATGATCAAGGCCAACACGCCCTGGGCATAAAGCCTGTGGCCGAAGTCGTTGGGGTGATTGAGACCGTTGCCGGTCAGATCGAACATCTCTTTGGATCGCAGCTGCTCCTCCCACACCGCCGTGATGTCGACCAGCGCCACCCCCGGGCCGACGAGCGATTTCAGCTCGTCGCGGTAGCGGTTGAACATCTCGCGCGGCGTGTGGATCCACTCGTCGTTGCCGAGCATCGTCGCCACGAGGATGATCTCGGCGTCGGGGCGTTTTTCCTTCACGCGCGCTACGATGCTGGCTGTCTGGTCGCGAAACCAGGCCGGATCTCGGCGGCCGACGTCATTCATCCCGTAGGCCACGAGGACGAGGTCTGGCTGTGACTCCAGGAGCACATCGAGATCGGCCACGCCATTGGCCACGCTCCAGCCCGCCACCGCCCGGTTGACGTGCGTCACGCTGCTGTTCGTACTCACGCGCAGCTGCGCCACGACAAGCTCCGCCCAGCCCGGCTGGAAGGGGGGGGTGCCGGTGGTCTCCGAGGCGTCGAGCCCGGTCGAGATGCTGTCGCCACTGACGCCGATCCGCACCGGCTCCCCTGCCCCGAGCCGGGCCCGGGTCTTCGGCAGGCTGCCATGAACGACCTCGATCGCCGGGGTGTCGGCCGCCCCGCGGGCCCGCCTATAGGTGATTTCGACGTCGTGGTCATGAAACCAGCGGCCGGGACGGTAGAGCAGCCACTCCTGTGGGTTGCCGACGCGGTGCCGGTAGGCGTGTGCCGCGTTCTCTGGGAGGTAACGATCGGCGTCGAGGATCGGCGGCACCGGCGTCGGCAGCGGAAAGACAATCTCCCGGCTCCCCGGTGCATGCTGCCGGGCCGTGCCAGCCTCGACCGACTGCGCCCCGTCGGCTGTTGTCACGGCGAGGATCGACGCGGCCGGAAAGGCGAGGCGGGCGCGGGCCGGCTCGGTGGCACTTGCCCCCCGGAGGACGCTGCTCTCCCGCCAGACGATGTCGCTCTTCCAGGCGGGCTCGCGGAGGTGGAGATCGGCAAGGAGAAACGACGCCGCCTCGACTCCCTTCGGAATCGTTGCGAGCCTCTCGAAGATGACACCCGCCCAGAGGGCTGCCGCACGCTTCTGGCCGATCGCGGAAAAATGCCGGCGCGAGTTCACGTCGCCGCGGGAGTCTCCCTGAAGTGCGTCGGTGTCGGGGCCGAGGCCGAATCCGGGCATCAGGCTGAGGCGATCAACCGCTTCCCTGATCCTCCCCTCCCCTTCCGGGTCGTTGTAGACCGTCGGATGGTGGGTCGATTTCGCACACAGCCACGCCGGCTCAAACCCCCACGCCCGCACCGCTCCCCCGCGGATCCGCTCCAGCGCCGCGACATAGTCGTCGGTGGAGGTGTGATTGATGACATCCGATTCCCCCTGCTGCCAGAGGACGGCGCGGAAGCGACCGAGGCTTTTTCCGGTGGCGACGAGGCGCTCGTGGAGCTCCGTCCCTGGCTGCCACTGAGCCGACGACGTTCCCCCCCAGGCAACATTGGCAAACCCGATCGGCACGCCGAGACGCTCGGCGAGCTCGTCCCCCACCGCCGGCCAGATCGAGCCGCCGTCGCTCCCGTCGGGGGCTGGCTGCGGATCGTTCGCCACGCGCCACGCGCCGGTCGCCCAGTCACGGGCCACCACGCGCTGTCGCGGATCGGCCACGGTGAGCTTCTCGTCATTGGTGTTCGTGGCATACGACTGCCCCGCGATCAAAAAAACCTCGCCGACGCCGACCGGCTCGACGCTCGCCGTCAGCGGCGGTGACCCGTCGGCCCGATCAATCCTGACTTCGAGACGGAACCACCCGCGGGCCGGCACGATGAGCCTGCCAACGTGGAGGCCCGCCTTCGCCCCGGGGACCAGCTCGACGCGCGTCCACACCGGTTCCGCGACGGCCGGGGGGCCCTCGATCGGCACGACCCTCGCCACCGCCGTGGTGCGGTCGATCGGCACCGGGACGTCCACTTCGATCGCCACGTCGGCCTGCCCCGGGGCGAAGTTCCCCCCGGGCGCCTGGCCGGGCTGAAAGCCGACGCGCTGGATCACTTCATGCGGCCGCGGGGCGAGGATTCTCAGTTCGCCCGCGTCGGTGGGCGATCCGAACACCGTCGCGCCAACAAGCGTGCCCCACAGCAGACCGAACAGACGGCCGTTCGACATGAGTCCCCCCGAGCATGATGGTGGCATCAGGTGGCAGCCGTGCGGGGAATCCCGCGGGCGCCACGGCGGGGGGCAGTCTACCCGGCAGGCCGCGGGGACGGGCATCGGCCTGTCAGGCAAGGAGGCGTCGACGAAACCGGGGATCAGTCGCCCGACGGCGGCTCGTATTCGAAATCCTTCCACTTCATCGCGCGGCGGAAGGGCTCGATGCGGAGGACGACCTCGCCGTTTTGGAAGAGACGGACGGTACCGTTGGTCTCGCTGACGGCGACAGCGACGCTCCGCGTCCGGCGCGTGATCGCGGCGGCGGCCCAGTGACGGGCCCCGAGCCCCTTGGCGACGGAGACGTTCTCGGCCGAGGCGTCGATGTAGCGGGCGGCGGCCTCAACGGTGCCGTCGGGGCCGACAACAAAGGCGCCGTCGAGTTGCGCGATCTCCTTGATCCCCTCGCGGACGCGCGGGTCTGAGAGTTTGCGCTCGGCGCGGGAGTAGCCGCGGACCGGATCGAAGCCGGTGGCGTGGCTCGACGTCATCACCTTCCGCGTGTCACCGACGACGAACAGCGTCCCCACCGGTTTCCCCTCGCGCCCCTCGCGGCCGATCTCGACGGCGAGGTCAACCACCTGCTTGAGCGTCTCCAGCGGCACCTTCGTCTCGAGGTTTCGCAGGTCGCGGCTGGTCAGTTGGCCGAGATGCTCCTCGAGCCGCAGGACGCTCACCGAGTCGATCGTCCCCGCCTCGAAGCCGGAGTAAATCGCCACGACCTGCGCCTCCGGGGCAATCAACTCTGCCGCGACGCATTCGAGGAGCGCCTGGGCGAGTCGTTCGTGGACCGGCAGCCCGGGGACGTCGAGGAGCACGCGCCGCAGCCCCCAGTCTTCGCAGCCGGCAAGGTGGTTCTTCTCGTCGGCCGCGACCAAGAGCGGATGGCCAGAGCCGACGAGCGAGCGGACGCGGTCCCAGTCGAGCCGCTGGTCGACCAGCAAGAGCATCGCGTCGGCCGTCGACGAACCAAACAGGCGCACCGCCGCCTCGAGGAGATTTTCGAGCTGGGGTGGGAAGTCAGCCGGGCTCACGAAGCCGTTCCTTGTCGCCGGGCCGACCGGAGTGCCTGGGCCCTAGGGAGGCTCCAAAGTCACCGATCAGGGGCGAGGCGGCCCCGCCTGGATCGGGCGGCACCACGGCAAAGCCTACGGAGCGGACGGGAACGGTTCAACAAAGCCGTCGACAGTGGGGGTCAGCGGAGGAGTGAATCGGGCACCTCGGAGCGGTCTACATCGCTGCGCAGGGCCGTCCGCGTCACGTCCGGGGCTGTCTTCATCGGGCCGCTGTAGGCGGCGATCCCGCCGGGGAGCACCTTCCCCCAGACCCGTTCCTGGTAGATCGTCAGGGCATGGAGAGCGTGGCCGAGGGGGCCGAGCTTCCATTCCCGCGAGGGCTCGCGGAGGAGCGCTGCCGAGAGGAACTCAACCGCCGAGACGACCCGCGACTGGTAGAGCTGGTCCTGTTCGAGCGACCCGACGAGCCACTCGAGGATGTGGCCGGTGGTCTGCACCTTGCGGTCGACGTCGTCTTCGCGGTCAGCCGGGTACTTGAACCACTCCGTGCTGAAGCTGCCGTCTGGGTTTTGGAGCTTCGTGAGGGTAAAGCGCTGGTAGTCGCGGACGAAGTGTTCGGCCCGGGCGTAGTGGCCGTCGAGCGACCCGGTGGCCCGAAGCCGGCGTTGGCAG
Source organism: Planctomycetia bacterium (assembly GCA_037147115.1). Lineage (GTDB taxonomy): Bacteria > Planctomycetota > Planctomycetia > Pirellulales > UBA1268 > QWOP01. The sequence goes on from JBAWVV010000325.1 coordinate 4,013, forward strand.
GCATAGGAGAGCCCGAAGAGCCGATGGGTGCCGCCGCACGGAGCGCCGCGGATCGGCTGTTCGATCTCCTCCGAAACGAGCCGCTCGAGGGTCCAGATCTGGCCATCGCGGGCCGTCCATTCGGCGTCGGTGGGGAGGTAATGGGCCAGACCGATGAGCGCAAACGTCAACTCCGTACCGGAGAGGCAGGCAAGCTTCTCCTCCTCGACCAGGTCAGCGACCGTAAATCCCGTCCCTTCGACCTGAATGGGCGAGTTCAGTGCCACGCGGCACTGGGCGAGGATCGCGAGGTACTGGGCCTGATGCCCCTGGACGCCGACGCCGCGCATCGCCACGAGTCGCTCGTCCTCGGTGGCGAGCATCACCTGTCCCTTGCAGCGCCCTCCGGAGTTCATCCAACCGATCGAGTTGATCGGATCGCCCGACGGGCCGCCGACGCGGACCTTCGACGGGATGCCGAAGGCGATGAAGCCGTGCATTACCTCCCAAGGGGTGTGCTCGGTGGTATTGAGGGGACGTCGCTGGTAGGCGGCGAGCGTCTGCGCAACCCGGCTCTTGAGGCGGTTGAATCGCTGGCTGGCCGGGGGGCGCGGGGCGTTCCCCTCGGAGACGCCGGTCCTTCCCTGCACTTCGCTGACGGCGGGGGCCGGTTCGGCGATCGGCGTATTATCCAGATCCGCCTCGTCGCGACTGGGAACGATCTTCCTGGCCGCATCCTGGGCGAGGTGCTTGACGTCATTCCACGAGGGGAGGTTGGCGGGGGCCAACGCCAGACGCTGCGTGGCCGGTGGCACCGAGAGCTTGCGGGAAGACTTCTCCAGGCGCTCGATCTCGTTGGGATGCGGCGGCGTCGGCGCCGCGATGAGCTCCTGCGGCTCGGTCGACTTCGGCTTGCCGCCGAAGGCATCAAGGATCCGCTTCCGCATCAAGGAGGCTTTGCCGGTCGGCGCGGCAACCGTTGCCGAGTCGTACGCCGGCAGGATGATGCCGCCAGCCACGATCGCCGCGCAGCACCCGGCAACGATGGCGGGCAGACGGATCCGCCGGCCGGCCCGGGGCGAAGGGCAGCGGGCGGCGGGCTCGGCGAATGCGGGGTGACGCAAAGTCATGTGGGGGGGGGACACAAGACGG
>JBAWVV010000326.1:0-5092 GCA_037147115.1 Planctomycetia bacterium
GTTTCGCCGCCGGCCCGGGTCACGAGGGTGCAGAGGAGCCGCAGCGGTGTATCGTCGGCGAGGAATTGGATCGAGCCATCAGCCATGCTGATGTTCGTCCCCTGCGGATGGAAGGCATAGAAGGCATGGCCCCATTCGTTCGATGAATTGATCCGTGGCGGGGTGGGGATGTCGCCGAACGAAGCGTCCCACGGCTTCACCGAACCGATCATGAAGGCGTTGTCGGTCGTCGCCCAGGCGCCGCCGCGGGCCCGGATCTTCTTCCCAGAGGTGCCGGTGTAATCAACCGCGTACTTCTTTCGCCCCCGGTAGACATCCTCGCGGCCGGCACACTCGGCCATGAGAATCGTCTTCGAAAGGCCATCGATGATGTCCTTGAAGCGATTGGAGGTGTTGGTGGGGCCGCCGTTGTTGAGCCCGGCGACCGTCGCCTTCGTGCCGTCGCTCCACCAGCAGACGATGCCGCGCGTGTCCCCTGTCACCTTCTCGTCGGCGGCGAGGAATCCGTTGGCATCGACCGGATGGACGCCGGTGGGGGGAAAGTAGTCGCCGCAGGCGCCGGTCTTGTTGGGCGGCGTCGTCTCCGGCTTGTCCTGGATCCGATTGAAGGAAGGCGTCGACGGACACTGGACGACGGCGAGCTGATTGATGACGATCTCGCGGTTGGGGCTCTTCCACCACTCGGTCGCGAGTGTGTACTGGCCGACGAGGTTTGCCTCCTCGACGAAAGGGAGGAGGAACGGCGCCCACGAGTGGAACTTCGTCGCCCCGTTGGGATCGGTGTAGGCCAGCGGCAGCTGCTTCCGGGCCGACTCGTAGTTTTGGAAGGCCAGCGCCAGCTGCTTGAGGTTGTTGCCACACTGCATCCGCCGGGCGGCTTCGCGGGCCGACTGGACGGCCGGCAGGAGCAGACCGACGAGCGTGCCGATGATGGCGATGACGACAAGGAGCTCGACGAGCGTGAAGGCCCGCGGGGGGCGACGATCGTGGAGGGCAGCGTGAGGCATGGTGGAGGCAGCGTGCGAGGGAGGAGGAAAACCACCGGGAGCCGAACATCCCCCATCATCGGCGCTTCGGCCGGGGCGATGCCTGGTTGGTGGAACTTTCCCCCTTACCGGCGAACGATTCGCCGCGCGGCAGTGCGGAACCGCCATCCATCGTTGCCGGAAAATCTACGTTTCTGTAGAATCGTGTCGGAAGGTCGTTATTCCGGGCATCTTCGGGCGGAGGAGAGAGTCATGGCAACCGGTGCATCTCAGGTCTCCGCCGTCATCGCCGACACGACGCGGGAGCGGTTGGAGCGGTTCGCGAGGCAGCACGGCGTCAAGAAATCGCACCTCATCGAAACGGCCATTCTTCATCACCTCGCCGCGCTCGAGGAATTGCCGGCCGACGTCGTAGTGCCCCCCGTGATCGAGCTTTCTCGCGAGGTCGGCGCGGACGTGGTTCGGCTGATCGAGCGAGCAGAGCCACCGACTCCTGCCATGAAGGCGCTCTTCGATGGAGATTGAAATCCGGCCACTGCGGCCGGATGACGATCGGTCGTCATTTTCATCGGGAGATGTGGAGCTCGACCGATTCTTTCGGAATTACGCGGGGCAAAACCAGTTTCGGCTCCACGTCGGCGTGACCTATGTGGCGTCGGCTGCCGGCCGTGTCGTTGGCTATGCGACGATCGCGCCGGGATCGATGGTGATCGACCGCCTGCCGCGTCGTGAGCGACAGCGTTTGCCGGCCTATCCGCTCCCGATTCTGCGTCTGGCAAGGCTGGCTGTCTCCACGACTGACCAGGGACAAGGAATCGGCTCCCGGCTCGTGCGGTTCACTCTGGAAATGGCCCGGGAGATGGCGCGCCGGTTTGGGTGCGTCGGCGTGGTGGTGGATGCGCTCCCGAAGGCGCTTCGGTTCTACGCCCGCCTCGGGTTCTGTGAGTTGGTCGTTGAGGCGGGGGCGCTGCCTAGCCGTCCGGCGCCGCGGCCGATGTTTCTGCCGATCGGGTCGATTCCCGGCGCAGACCGAGCTTCCGCGCAGTAGGCCACCGGTTCAGGAATCCCGTGGCTGTCACCCCCGCGGCAGTTTGCCGCGGAGGGTGGAGCGGTCGAGGCCGAGGAGCTTGGCCGCGGCGGTGCGATTGCCGGCGGTGCGGGCGAGCGCTTCGTCGATCAGCGTCGCTTCCGCCGCCTTCAAAAAATCCTCGTGGAGCCAGCCTTCGCGGAGCGCCGTTCCGCCGAGCTGCGCGGCCACCCAATCGCGGATCGCCCGCTCGAGGCGGGCCTCGGCCGTGGCCACGCCGTGGGCGGCCGAGGTGTTGGTGCCTCCCGCGATCGTAACGCCCGCGGCCCCGGGGAGCGGCGGCGGGAGATGCTCGGGGCGGAGCGTGCCGCCACGGGCGATCACTGCCGCGACATCGACCGCGGCCTTGAGTTCGCGGACGTTCCCCGGCCAGGCACGGGCGCAGACCGCCTCAAGAAAATCGTCCGAGGCTGCTTGAATGGGGCCGCAGCCCGGGCTGGCAGAGAGGAAATGGGCCACGAGCGCCGGGATATCGTCGAGCCGCGCCGAAAGTGGTGGCATCTCGACGGAGAAGACGCGGAGACGGTGGAGGAGATCGGCCCGGAACCGGCCGGCCGCGACGTCGGCAGCGAGATCGCGATTGGTGGCGGCGATGACCCGGATGTCGACGGGGCGCGGGGCCGTAGCGCCCAGCGGAAGAATCTCCCGCGCGTCGAGGACGCGCAGGAGCCGGGCCTGCACCTCTGCCGCCGCGTCTCCGACCTCGTCGAGAAACAGCACGCCGCGATCGGCACTCGCAAACAGGCCGTCGCGGGCCGTCGCCCCGCTGAAGGCGCCCTTTGCATGCCCGAAGAGCTCCCCTTCGACAAGCGCCGGCGGCAGGGCAGCGAGATTCACGGCGACAAGCGGCCCCGAGCGCCTCGCCGAGTGGGCATGGATGGCGCGGGCGGCAAGCTCCTTGCCGGTGCCGGTATCGCCGGTGATGAGCACCGGCAGATCGCTCGAGGCGGCCAGCGCCACCCGCGCAAACACCCACTGCATGACCGCCGAACTGCCGACCAGGCCACCGGGGGATGGCGCCGAAGCTGTGGCCGTGGCCCCGCGCTCGAGGAGCCGGTCAACGATCGTTGTCACCTGCGCCGAATCGAACGGCTTGACGAGATACTCGGCAGCGCCTGCCTCGACCGCCCGGACGGCCGTGTCGAGATCACCGAAAGCCGTCATGACAACGATCGGGGCTGTGGGAGCAAGCGCGCGGAAGTCGGGGATCGCCGCGAGCCCGTCGCGGCCGGGCAGGCGGACATCGAGGAGGATGAGCTCCGGGGCGAATCGTCGGCAGATCTCGAGCGCTTCCTCGGCGCTCGCGGCGGTCTTCACGGCATGGCCCCGGTCGTCGAGGAGCTCGCCGAGGCTCCAGCCGATGGCGGGCTCGTCGTCGACAATCAGAATGCGGTTCATGGGGTGGTGGCTTTTGACCGGTGGGCAGGGGAGCCGGGCGCGGTGGGCGACACCGCGCCGGCGGGAAGGACGATTGTGAACCGGGTATGGTCGTTGACTCTCCCCCATTCGAGCCTGCCGCCATGTTCCTCGGCCACCGCCGTGACGATCGCCAGCCCGAGGCCGATCCCCTCGGGTTTCCCGGTGACGAACGGTTCGGTAAGCGTGGCCGCCAGAGAATCCGGGGGGCCGGGCCCGGTGTCGTCGACAGAAATCCACACGTCTCCAGCGGCATGGGCCTCGAGACGGACTCTCCCCCCGCGCCCGGCCGCGTCGATCGCATTGACAACGAGGTTTAACAGCGCCGCCCGGAGGCTGTCGCGCCGGGCAACGATCGCGATCCCGCTCGGCATCTCGACGTCGAGCGTCGTGCCACCATGCTGGCAGCGCGGCGAGACGAGGTCGGCCACCTCGGTAAAGAGACCATCGATGGTGAGCGGCTCGGGCACCGACTCGGTGCGCTTGCCGAGAGCGAGCAAGCCGCGAACCTCCTCCTCGACGACCGCGAGCTGTTTGATCGCCACGGCGAGGCTGCCGTCGCCAGAGATCTCCGAGCAGCGGCTGCGGTGGAGATCGATCGCGAGACGCGCGCCGGTAACGGCGTTGCGAAGCTCATGGGCAAACCCGGCGGCGAGCTGGCCGAGAAGCCGCTCGCGCTCGCCGGCGAGAAGCCGGGCCCGGAATTGGCCAAGCTGCCCGCTCATCCGCTCGACGCCGTGCGACAACCTGCCGATCTCGTCGGCGATCGGCGCCGGCCTGGTGCCGTCCTGGCCTTCGTCGATGAACCCCGTTCTAAAATCCCCGGCGGCGATCGCGGCGACCCGACGCTCGACCGCACCGATGCGGCGCGAGAGCCGGCCGGTGGCCGCCAGTGTGGCGGGAATGAGAAAAGCGAGGGTGATGGCGGCGACGGCGAGCTGCGGCCAGGCCGATTCGAGGGCGAGACTGACAAGCGACCGGCGCGGCGTGAGAACGACGACCGTCTCCGGCCGCACGCTCCCCGACCGCACCGTCGCTACCCGGAACGCCTGCCCGCCGAGCGTCGTCGTGCCGCGCTCGAGGGCCGCCGCGACACCCACAGCCGAGAGCTCGTCGCGCTCACCCGATTCAAGCGTCGTCGTGCCGAGCGAGCCGTCGACCGGATTCCAGACGACGAATCGGCTGTCGGTGAGGCGGGCGAGCGTTTCGAGGACGGGGAGCGTGAGGGTGACGCGCGACGTGGCGAGCGTCTCGACCACCTGCTGTTCATGTTGCCGAGCGACGTCGGCGGCCCGCCGCGCGGCGAGCCACGAGGCGAAAGCGACATTGGCGAGCACCCCGGCCAACAACAGCCCCACCACCGGCAGAACCAGTTGGCGACGGAGCGACGAACGGCGCGGGGGACGGGGCATCGAGCGACTCGGGGTGCGAAAGCGGCGCGACAGATCAACGGCGGTGCCAAACAAAATCTTACTGCGGCGAACGCGCGGCGGGATTCAGGGGCGGGCTCTCGCGAGGCCTCGGGGGTGGCCGCGGCGTTCTCTTTCCTGCCAACGCGCAGGCGAGGCGGGGATCGGCGAACGCTTGAGGAGTGACGAGGTCA
>JBAWVV010000327.1:0-5087 GCA_037147115.1 Planctomycetia bacterium
GTGTCTGGGGGGGGCGGGGCGTGGAGGCAAAAGCGCTGCGGCGAACCGGGCCCCGGGGCGGCGCGGCGCTCGACTCGCTCCTCTCCGATCGCGGGGCCATTGATCGGATTGTGTCGCGGTGGGCTGCGGCCCATGATTGCATCGTCTGTCCGGTCTCTGCGCTCCCCGCACTCCGACACGGCACGGCCTCAGCCCTGCTGCTGGCGGCAGCGCCCTGTCTGCTGGCAAACCTCCTCGATCTCGCCGCAGGCGCGGTACCGGTAACGACGGTCCGGGCCGACGAGGAATACGGCCGCCCCCGCTCTTACGACCCGGTGGAGATCGCGGCGATCGAGACCGACCGGGGGAGTGCCGGATTACCCATTGCCGTCCAGGTCATGGCCCTCGACCGGCGGCCGGGAACGGCCGAAGCTATCGTGCTCACGGCAATGCGGGTGATCGCCATGGAGGGCCGCGGCAGCCTCACTTCGCCAGGCGTTGGCTGATCGCCTCGGACATCCTGCTGATCGGGAGCACCTCGCAGGCGGCGTTGAGCTCGATGGCCGCCTTGGGCATGCTCCACACGACGCTGCTGCTCTGATCCTGGGCGATCGTGTGCCAGCCACGAGCCCGGAGGGCGAGCAGGCCCTTGGCGCCGTCAGTTCCCATCCCCGTCAGGAGGATGGCCGTGCCCGCCTGGGGCCAGTACTCGGCGACGCTCCAGAAGAAGACATCGACGCTCGGCCTGAAAAAGAGGTGTTTCGGTTCCTCACGGTAGGCCAGCATGCGATCCTTGGTGAACACCAGATGGTCATTGGTGCCGGCAACGAGCACGTCGCCAGCGAGCGGTTGCTGGCCCTCTTCGGCCACCCGCACGGGCCTTCCGGTCCGGTCGCCAAGCCATTTTGCCAACCCCGGGGCGAAGGCCATGTCAACGTGCTGCACCACCACGACGGCGACGTTCCAGTCGACCGGCAACGGTTGGAGGATTTCGGAGATCGCCTTCGGCCCCCCGGTGGAGGCCCCGATGACGAGCAGCTTCGGCGGGCCGGAGGTGGGAGTCACGCGGCTCGAGCGCCGGGCATCGGGGGAAGTGCCGACGAGTTTCCCGATCATGGCGATCTTGTCGACCAGCGCCTGCGCGCCCTGAACCTCTCCCGCCGGCCCGAGGACCGGCGTGTCGACGGCGTCGAGCGCGCCATGCCCCATCGCCTCGTAGACGAGGGAGATGTTGCCACTCACGGTCGCCGTGACGACGAGGATCGCGCACGGGGCCGAGAGCATGATTTGCCGGGTGGCCTGGACGCCGTCCATGTGCGGCATGAGCAGGTCCATGAGAATCAGGTCGGGGCGGTCACGTTTCGCGGCCGCCACCGCCTCGACGCCATCGCTGGCGGTCCAGGCGATCTCATGATCCGTCAGGCCGGTGACGATCCGGCGCAGGGCCTCGCTCGCGGCCCGCACATCGTTGACGATTCCGATTCGCACTCTGCCCCCCCACCACGGCTGCCGACCACGGTCACGCGTTCGGCTCGCCGATCAGGTCGATGATCGTGGATATGAAAGTCTGGTCATGAAAACTGGTCTTGGTCAGGTAGCGATTCGCCCCGGCGTCGAGTCCGCGGATCCGGTCGCTCTCGCGGTCCTTGTAGGAAACGATGACCACGGGAAGGTCCTTGCGGAGCGGGTCCCCTTTGATGAGGGATACCAATCCGATCCCGTCGAGCCGGGGCATGTCGACATCGCTCACCACCAGATCGTAGTCGCCACCACGGATCGCATTCCAGCCATCCATGCCATCCACGGCAACGTCGACGTCGAACCCCCGCGAATGGAGCAGTTGGCGCTCAAGTTCCCGGACGGTGACGGAGTCGTCAACAACGAGGACCCGTTTCGTTCTCCGTGCCCGGCGCACGAGATGCTCGAAGTCCACTCGGGACAACCGCCGCCCCATCAGCATGTTGTCGATCGACAGCACGAGGTCCTCGACATCGACGATGAGCACCGGATCGCCATTCTCCAGAAGCGACGCGCTGTTGATGTCGGCGATCTTTCCGAGCCGTCGATCGAGGGGGCGGACCTCGAGATCCCGTTCGCCGAGGAAGGCGTCGACGATCATGCCGAACTGCTGGCCGCGGTCGCTGATGACGACGACCGGCATCGGGGCGCGCGGGTTGCTGCCAGTTCCGGTGCCGAGGATCTGTTCGGCCATCACCAGCCCGATCGATTCCTCGTCGCGGCGGAAGAACTGCCGGCCCTCGACGGTGCGGATGTCGGCCTGCTCCACGAATTGGATGTGGTCGATCCGCGTCAGCGGGAATGCATACGGTTCGCCGGCCACCTCGACGAGGAGCGCGCGGACGACCGACATCGTGATCGGCAGTTGGAGCGTGAAGACGGTGTGTCGTCTCGGTTGGCTGGAGACGCGCACGGTCCCGCCGACGGCCTTCACCATGCTCTGGACGACATCGAGGCCAACCCCACGCCCGGAGATCTCGGTGACCTTTTCCCGGGTAGAGAATCCTGGCAGGAAGATGAACTCCAGCACCTCCGACTCGGTCAGTCGTTCGGCCACGTGCCGTGGGACGAGGTCGCGTTCCACGGCACGGGCGCGAAGCCGCTCGATATCGATCCCCCGACCGTCATCGGTGATCAGGATCTGGAGCATCCCGGCGCGGTGGCGGGCCTCGAGGACGATCGAGCCGGATGGGGACTTTCCCTCGGCGATCCGCTCCCCGGCGGACTCGATGCCGTGGTCGATGGCATTGCGGATGAGGTGCGAGAGGGGGGCTTCGAGTTTGTCGAGGATGTCGCGGTCGACGCCGGTCTGTTCTCCACGGACCTGGAATCGGACCTGTCGGTCGAGCGATCGGGCCAGATCACGGACGAGACGGGGAAAGGACCGGATCCCGTCGGCAAGCGGACGCATCCGGCTGACGATCACCTCGTGGTGGAGCCTGCCGGAGAGATCCTCGTTGCGGCGGGCGAAGCTCTCGAAGTCATCGACGTGTTTCATGAGGGTTGACAGCATGGCGTCGGCCCGCTGCCGCGCCCGTTCAACCGCCATCGAGACCGAAGCTGGCAGGGCGATGCCGTCGGCGGAAGTCCGATCCTCGAGGGCTGCCAGAGCGTCGCAGAGTTCGATCTGGGAGGCCCGCAGTCCGAGGAGTCCATCGACGAAAGGGTGCAGTTGCCGGGTCTCGACGAGGGCTTCGCCGGCGAGGCCCACGAGTCTCGTCAGGCTGTCCGCTGAAACCCGCACGACCCGGTCGCTCGACGCGAGGGCCGGCTCGGCGGCAGTCGGGTCGTCGACGAAGCGTGGCGTTTCTTCCGCGCGGAGCGGTGTCGCCGGGGGGACGGCCGCTTCCGATCCGGAGGGCGACTCCTCGTCAGCCGGCGGCAGGGAGGTGGGGTTCGGCGGGGCGTGGGCCGACGGCGGTGGCGGGGCCAGTACGGTCGGCGCCCCTGCGTCGACGGCAAAATCGTCGGTGAACGAATGCATCCGTCCGAGTTCGGCCACCAGCGCCATCGCCTTCGCCGGCCAAGGGCCGTCGGGCTCGAGCGCGTCGTCGGCATGGCCGACCGAAGCGAGGAAATCGACGCATGCGAGGAGCAGATCGGCATGCTCAGGTCGGACTTGGATGTCGCCGCGGCCGGCAGCGACGAAGCAGTCTTCGAGTGCGTGGGCAACCTCGACGGCTGGTTCGACGCCGACGATGCGGGCGGCACCCTTGAGTGAGTGGGCGGCCCGCATCATCGCCTCGATTGTCAGGGGGGACAATTCGAGGCGCTCGATGGCCAGGATCCCGGTCGACAACACGGCCGTCTGGGTGTCGGCCTCAAGCCGGAACAGCTCGAGCATGGAGAAGCCGCTCAAATCCTCCGCCACGGCATGCTCCTTTCCGGTCCGGCCCATTGAATGAATGATCGTGACATCGTCAGTTGGTCCGGACGTGATCGTGGAGGGCGTCGAGGAATCGGGTCTCGTCGAGGATTCCCACGATCACCTCCTGCCAATCGAACAGGGCCTGGCAGTAGCGGGCCCCCGACTGACTGACGGTGGCCGGAACCGCGCGGAGTGTGGCTTGCCCGACGCGCACGACGCCGGCCACCTGATCGACCGGAAACACCCAGCGGTCTTGGCCGTGGCGTCCCTGACGCTCGACGACGAGCAGGCGGCGGAGTTCTGGGTCGGCGGTGCGGAGCGGGTCGGTCGCGGGTGGGGCGTGGCCCGGTGCCCTCCCTTCGATCCCGAGCAATCGCCACGCGGAGACGCACAACTGCAACTGCCCGCGGATGTTGACGAGGCCTTCGAGCACACCGCCGGTCCGGTGCGGCACGCGATGGCACCGGCGGTCCTGGGTGACCTCGACCAGGACGGCGGTCGGAAGGGCGAGCCATTCGTCGGCGAGCCGGAAGACGAGGACGCTGACCACTTCGGGATCGGGCTGGGAGCCCCTTTCCTCGAGAATCCCCGACCAGGACTCGAGATAGCCGCTCGGCGCCGAGCGATCGAAAAATGCCCTGGCTGCCTCGGCCATGACCGGGCAGTTCCGGCAGTGGATGTAGGCCTGCAATTCCTTGCAGCTGCGGTCTCCGTTGACGCCGATGTGCCGCCAGCACTCCTCCCGGTGCTCTTGCCCCGACTTCGGAGGCTGCGCCGCCGTCCCCGCACGAATGGTGGGCGGCAGGTCGTCCGGCAGACGTGCGGAGGCATCGTCGTTCATCGGTCCCCCTTCCGTTCGACGACGCGCAGCGCTGAACGCCGGTACTGGGCCGCCTGGCCTGAGTCACCGCGCTGCTCGGCGAGGAGGGAGAGGGCGAGGAGGGCCTCGTCGTGGCTGGCGTCGAGGTACAGGGTCTTTTGGAAGCAATCCTCGGCGATTGCCAGACTGCCGGATGTCTGGTGCATGATCCCGGCGATGAAGTACAGCTCCGCCGAGGGGCCGATGTCCTTTTGCGCTGATTTGCACAGGGCGATTGCCTCGCTGAATCTCTGGGCATTCGCCAAGGCGTTCACCTCCGCCAGGATCAGGAGGACGTTCTTTGTGGCTGACCCGCCGCCGGAATCTTCGCAGCGGAGATCGGCGGACGTCGCGGACTTGGGG
>JBAWVV010000328.1:0-5083 GCA_037147115.1 Planctomycetia bacterium
AACAACAGCCCCTACCAAACAACCGATTACAGCCCCGAAGCCCCGGTCGTCTCCTGCTGCCGCTGTTCCTTCTTGAGGGGGAACTCGACGACGACGAGCTTCTTTGTTTCCGGGTCGTAGGCCCATTCCTGGTAGTAGGGAAGCATCGGCAACTGCATGCCGTCGGGCTTCCCCTTGCCGATGACCCGGGTCATGAACTCGTCATAGTCCATCGGCTTCGGGCCATGCTCGGCCTCCACCAGCTGCATCTGGTGCTCGACGGCCATGATCCCGATCTTGCCAACGCTCGTCCGGTAAGCATCGGAGGTCATCGCGTCGAGGCCGCCGCCGGTGATCGACATCTCGGCGAGCTGGCCCCCCTGCTTGAGTGCGTCGGCCAGAGGCAGGATGTTTTGCGTCGTCTTCCCGATCGTCTTGCGGGTCTCGATCGGCGGGGTGGTCGACGAGATTTGCTTCGGCTTCGAGGGCTCACAGCCGGTGACAAGTGCCGCGATCATGGCCGCGGCGACGACTACGGAAATCGATCTGTGTGTCATGCCCATCGAAGATTCCTCGGTGAACGGGGGTGACTCAAGCGACAAAGCTGGTCTGCGGACTGCTCCGGGGCAGGATACCGGCCCTAGGCCGGGGCGGGCAACCATCGACGCCGCTTCGCCGGAAGGGGATGATGGCCGCAAGCTTTCCTTTCACCCAAGAGCCCCAGAGATCTCACCATGCCGCGCCAGCTTTGCATCCTTGCCACAATCGCCCTGTGGGGATGCCTCGGGCCGTGGTCGCTCCGGGCCGCCGAGCCGGCACCGGCACCGGAGCCAGTCGAGATCCCGAACTGGGTGTGGGAGACAACCGGCGTCGGCTACACACTTTCGGGAATGAGCCGAGAGCAGCGCGAGGAGGCGGTGCGGCACGGCGTGACGATCAGCGAGATGAACTTCGTCGATCCGTTTTATCCGTATTACGACAGCCAGCTCCTCCACAAGCGCAGCCCCCATGTGGCGCTTGAGAAGATCGAAGAGGAGATCGCCGAGTACAAGCGGCTCGGGGTCCGGATCCTCGCGGTCTATCCACCGACGCTTCAGGGGGAGGTGTATGAGGCCCATCCCGACTGGCGGCGGATCGCCACCGACTCTTTTCAGATCCCCACCATCGACATGGAGAAGTTCGGCCACGGTGGAATGCTCTGCCCGCTTGGGCCGTATGGGGAGTTTTTCATTTCCGTCCTCGAAGAGATTCTCACCAAGCATCCGGACGTCGACGCTTTCAGCTTCGATGGTCTCCACCATGGCGGCGGGTGCTGGTGTGCCCACTGCCGAGAGAACTACCGGGCCGAAACGGGGGCCGAGATTCCCCCGGCGAATCTCGATGATCCGGCCTTCCGGCGCTACCAGGCCTGGGCCGATGGGCGGATGGAGAATCTCGTTGTTCGGGCGCAACAGCGACTGAAGCGCATCAAGCCGGAGGTGGCGCTGGTCACCTGGACCACCAATGGCGGCCGGTTTGGCCATTTTCTTTCGCTCCCGCGGAACATGCCGGCGCGGATGAACCTCCAGTTTGATGCCCCCGATCAGGAGCTGTGGCTCGACGAGACGAACCGGGGGAACACGATCCTCCCCGCCTTCGGCGTCGCCTATGCCTGGGCGACGACGAACCATCGTGTCGCCTTCAGCGAGCCCTATCTGATGAGCCACGGCAATCCGTATGGCAAGGACAGCTTCCCCGGCCACGAGATTCTCCGCCGGATGATGCTCTGCCTGACGCACGGTTGCGGGGCGAGCGTGGCCGTTTCCCAGCCGCCGCGGATGCAAAAAGAACTTTTCACCGCGCTCGATGCCGTCCGCGATCGGCGCCAGTGGCTGATCCGCGCCGAGCCCGAGCCGTGGGGAGCGATGGTGATGAGCGATGCCACGAAGGCCTTCTATGGCCGCTCGGCGGGGCTCGTCGAGGAGCGCTACCTCGCCAATGTCGTCGGCACATTTCGGGCGGTCACCGAATCCCACCTCCCCGTCACTGTCGTGGAAGACTGGCAACTGACGCCGGAAGCGCTCGCCCGTGAGGCGGTGCTCATCCTCCCCAACACCGCCTGCCTCGACGACGCCCAGGTGGCGGCGATCGACGCCTGGGTGCGCGATGGGGGCGGGCTTGTCGCCAGCCTCGATGCTTCGCTGTGCGACGCCACCGGCGAATCCCGCGGTAACTTCGCGTTCCGTGAGCTTCTCGGGGTCGATCACCGCGGGCCGGCCACCTCGGCCGCCGGCGACGCCGCCGCGGTGCTCGATGTCAACTTCGCCAAGTCGCTCCCGGCCGATTGGCACGAGAAGCGCCGCGGCGTCTTCCAGTGGCGGTTCGCGCCGGGATCGTTTTTCCTCGATGACCCGAAGCTCGCCGCCTGGGTGGGCACCGATCCGGTGACGTTCAAGGGGCCGGCGGTGCGCGTGGCGCCGCGGGAGGGGACCGAGATCCTCGCCACGATCCTCCCCGAGGGGGCGGCCACACCACTGCCGGCCGTCACCGCGCGCCGGCATGGGAAGGGGCGCGTCGTCTATCTTGCGGCTGGCGTCGATGCCGCCTCCTGGCAGTATCCCTATCCTTACGAGCGCCTCGTGATCGCCAGCGCCATCCGCTGGGCGGCGGGGGAGACGGCGCCGCCTGTCGAGGTCGAGGCGCCGATGTGCGTCCACGCCACCGTCCGCCGGCAAGCCCATGCCAACCGGCTCGTCGTCCATCTCTTCAACGACATCAACACCACCGGCGGCCATGCCCTGCCGGTCGACGATGTCCCCCTCCGCGAGGAGACGCTGCCGATCCACGGGATCCGAGTGACGTTTCGCCCCGGCACGCCCATCAAGCGCGCCCACCTCGAGCCAGGGGGCCATCCGCTCGAGATCGACTCAAGCGACGCTGGGACGGTCGTCACGGTGCCGCTGCTCAACGTTCACGCCATCGTCGTCGCCGAACTGGCAGACTGAGAATCTTCGGGGTTCACCCGACCGCCAGCGGAGGCGTTCACTCCGGCGCTGCGGTCATCATCGCCATGACCTCGGCCCGCATCGCGTCCATCGGGGCAACGATGGCGTCAACGCGGTCGTTGAAGAGGTCGCCGATGAGCATGTCGGTGATGTGGCCCTTGAGATCGGGATGCTTGCGGACGAACTTCCCGAAATTGAAGCCGTCGTAAAACTCGCAGACGAGCCGTCGCATCCGATCCATCCCCTCGTTGAAGGCCGGCCCCCAAGTGCCGAGGCGGGCTGCGGAAGTGTCACCGGCGGCAAGCCCCTCGTGGATCGCATCGGCGGCGAGCGCTCCGGACTGGAGAGCGAGGAGGATCCCCGAGGAATAGAGCGGATCGAGGAACCCGTAGGCATCGCCGACGAGCACCCAGCCGTCGCCGGCGACCTCTCGGGAGCGGTAAGAATATTCCTTTGCCGCCCGAAAGGGGGCGACGCGCTCGGCGGCGGCGATCCGCGGGATCACGCCGGGGCAGCGGGCCACCTCCTCGGCGTAGATCGTCTCGTGGTCCTTCGAGTCGCGGTTCTTGAAGAGATAGTCGAAGGGGCCCACGACGCCGACGCTGACGACGTCGTCTTGGAGAGGGATGTACCAAAACCAGCCGAGTTTGTTGTCGAGTTGCATGACGAGCGTCGCCCCCTCGTCGCGGCCGGCGTCGCGCTTCGCCCCCTTCCAGTAGGTCCACAGCGCCGCCTTCTTCAGGTCGGGATCCCACTGTCGCAGCCCCAGCCGATCCTGGATCAGCCCCCCCTGACCAGCCGCATCGACGACGACATCGGCCGCCACGAAACGCTTTCCTTCCCCCTCGGCCAGATTCACCCCCACCGCCCGGCCACCGTCGAACACGACCTCGAGGACGCGGGCCCCTTCGTGAACCTCGACGCCACAGTTGCGTGCGTTGTCGAGCATCATCGAGTCGAACTCGCTCCGCAGCACCTGCCAGGTGCGCGACGATTCGTGCGGCTTGTTATCGGGGAAATAGAAGGGCTCGGAGACCTTGCCGGTGCCGGTGACGAACTGAACGCTCTCCTTGCGAACAAACCGGCTCTCCCGCAACCAGGGGAGAACGCCGAGCCGTTCGAGGACCCAGAATGTCTCGGGAATGAGCGACTCGCCGATGTGGTAGCGCGGGAAGGTTTCGCGCTCGAACAGCGTCACCCGGTGCCCCTGCTTGGCTAGGAGGGTCGACGTCGTAGCGCCGGCAGGCCCACCGCCGATGACGATGACGTGGGGGCGATTCGTGGCCTGATTGCCGTTGAGGGAGACCATCGTGGGGTTCCTGATGTGGGGGGAGCGTGACCCAGGGGATGGAAGGCGGTGCCGGCAGCGGCTAGGCAGGGGATTCGATGGTCGCAGCCCCCGCATCGGCCGCTTCGTGCGGCCGGCGGGCGGCCTTCAGCAGTTCGATGAGGGTGCCAAGATCAGTGGCAGGGAGATGACCGAGTTGTTTTGTGCCGCAATCGACGACACGTTCGGCCATCTGCTCGAGGAGGGCGTCGCCATCGGCCGTGATCGCGATCCGCACAACGCGTCGGTTGTGGGCGAGGCGCTCGCGGCGGACGAGCGACCGGGCCTCGAGCCGGTCGACAAGGCGGGTGATGTCAGGGGCTCGGGAGACGAGCCGGGCGGCGAGGACAAGCGTGGGGAGTGCTTCTGGAGCCGCATCCCTCAGCAGACGCAACGCGTTGTACTGCTGGGCCGAGAGATCGAAATCAGCAAACACCCCCTCCTCGAGCGCCTTGAGGCGATCGTAGGTCCGCCACAGGTTCAGATAGGCCTCCTGCTCGAGGGAATCAAACCGGTGCGGCTGCGCGGCTTCCCGATCCCCGGCTCGGCGGCGTGTGGAGGGCTTCACATTCGTCATATCGGCATGATAGTCGTCTCGACATGAATCGTCTACACAAGCTTCAGCCATAACCCCCTCTCAAGAGGTACAAACACGCCGGCGACTCCCTAAAAACCAGATTTTCCGTCCCCTCTCCCACCATCAGCTCACTGGCGAGGGGTCGCCCGTGCTCCGAGAGCCGGCGTTGCCGGCAAGCGGAGCCATGGATGGCGGAGCGCAGGCGGCATCGAGCGA
>JBAWVV010000329.1:0-5077 GCA_037147115.1 Planctomycetia bacterium
CGAGCGATCGCTTGCCGATCTCTTGCTGCCACGCCTCGCGCGGGCGTCCCTTCATGGATCCGAATGAATACCGCAATCTCGCGCTGTAAAGATAGGGACGGAAATGGTCGTACGGGGGAACCCCCGGCGCCGGCGACTCGGGATACTCCATGATCGGCAGTTGGAAGATCATCGCCCCCGCGGGGAGCGCCGCTTCCATCTTCGCGGTGAAGGCACGATCGGAGTCGACCTGCCGAGCGATGGCGGCCATCTCTTCTTTCGTCGGCGGCCGCGGCACCTCGTCCCAGACGGTCACCATGCAGGCTGCGATCAGGGCCGAGCCGACCAGGCCGAGGGCGGCGCCGTCCAAGGCGCGTCCCCGCATAAACCCGCGTTCGAGTGCGCTTCCCCGCCGCACCGCCCACAGGAGCGTGATCGCCATGATCACGATGCTGTAGCGGCAGCCGCTGCGGAAGAGCGTGAACCCTGCCGCACCGAGGATCGCGTTGAGCCCGCCGGTCGTGAACATCAGCACGATCCAGAACACCTGCCAGGCCTCCATCGGCACATCCCGCTCCTGGCGATCGAGCACTGCCCCCACCGCCTCGAAGGCAAGCCAGAGGAGACAGGCGAGGCCGACGATGCCCTGATAGGAAGCACGCTCATCGAGGAGCGGCGCCACCGCGCGGTGGCTGCGGGAGAACCCGGCCAGCAATTCCGAGCGGTGCGTCAGCGAGGGGATGAAGAGGTCCTTGATCTTCAGGCCGTAGAGTTCGAGCCACTGGTAGTCCCGGACCATAGCGCCGTCGTTGGCACCATAGGCGAGCTTGTAGGTCCAGGTGTCGAGATTCATGAGGACGAACGCGGCGGCGGCAGCGGCGATGACGGCCAGTGCCGAGATGAGCGCCGGGAACGATCGGCGGCGGCGGAACTGGATGAGGGCGCCGAGGAGCGTCAACTGGCAAAGGATGTTGGTGTAGTAGACGTGGTGCAGACCGGCGGTGAACCCGATCGCGATCGCCCACCACCACCGCCGCGACCAGGGCACGATCCCCGGCTCCGTGGAGACCCAGCGCCACACGAGCAAAAACAGCGGGATCGGCCAGGTGTAGGCCACCTGCATGTGGTGCGGGCCGTGCTGGAAGGCGTAGGGGGAGAGCCCGAAGGCGAGGGCCGCGATGAAACTCAAGAGCACCGTCCCCGACGACCAGCGCGCGACACAGAAAAACACCGCCGCCGCGAGGAGGTGACCGAGGAGCATGCTGAGGTTGAGGCCGGCGAAGAGGCCGAAGGTTCTCGCCAGGAGCGAGTCCATGAAAAACGGGATCTCATCGAGCGTCGGGTAGTCGTTCCAGTTGGCCTCGTACGGCGCTCCGAGATTCGGGATCGTCTTCCAGAACAACGGCGGGAGGTGCCCCTCTCCCGAGGCCTTCAGATAGCAGAACATCGCCAGGACATCGCTCTTCTCCAGGTCTTCGTTCCCCGCCACCGGGTAGCTCGTGGGGAGCGACCAGGAGGACGCCTCCCACGTGCCATGGGCCGAACACCAGGCCAGCGTCACCGTCACCAGGAGCGTTGCCAGAGCGACCAGATCGGCACGGGACGGGAACCGGTCCGGGGCCTTGGGGCCGTCGTCGATCGGCTCGCCGGAGCCTTCCTCCACGCCGCCGGCCACGGTCGGACGGGGGGCGGATTCGACATCCCGATCCCGGCGGCGTCTCTTCGGTGCGAAGGCCACAACCCCTCCGGGGATAATCTGTCAAAGGTCCGAATCACTGCTGTATACTCCACGCGGGCGGCCGCGGCGAGACACCACCCGGCATGACCGCGGGCCGAAGGCATCCACATGGGGCGGCCCCGATCGACGGAGGCCGGCCAGATCAGCCTGGGGGCAAATCCCGGGGGATGGGACGGAATCCCGACTTGCCGGGATACGCCCACAGACGCCGTTCGGCCATGACGCCGCCGGATCGGCTCCAGCACCCCTTTCTCTCCCTCTGCATCATGCTCGTGTCTCTGGTCATTCCGGTCCTCAACGAATCGGACAACGTCCGTCTTCTCTGGCGCCGGCTGGCGGACGTCGTGGCCACGATTCACGACTGTTCCTTCGAGGCCGTGTTCGTCGACGACGGCAGTGTGGACGACACGGTGGAGATCATCAGCGGCCTGGAACCGACGGCGAATCTCGCCTGGACGGTGGTGCAACTATCGAGGAATTTCGGTCACCAGGCAGCGATCACGGCGGGGATGGCCCATGCCACCGGCGACGCGGTCATCTTTCTCGACGCCGACCTTCAGGACCCACCAGAACTGATCCCGACTTTCCTGGAGAAGTTCCGCGAGGGGAACGACGTCATCTATGGCATCCGGCAGAACCGCAAGGAACCGCTCTGGCTGCGGACCTGCTTCAAGGCGTTCTACAGGCTCTTCAATTCGATCGCTGAACGCCCAATCCCGCTCGACGCTGGCGACTTCGGTCTGATGAGCCGGCGGGTCGCGAAGTTGATCTCGTCGATGCCGGAGCGCGACCGGCTCATCCGCGGGATGCGCAGTTGGGTGGGCTTTCGGCAGACGGGCGTCCCCTACGACCGCCCTGGCCGGTATGCCGGCACCACTCGCTACAGCCTCCAGCGGCGGATCGAAGGGGCGCTCGACGGCTTGTTCGGCTATTCGAAGGTGCCGATCCGCATCGGCCTCTTCCTCGGCGTGATTTCCTGCCTGATCAGCTTCGGTTTTCTCTTCTACTTCGCTGTCACGACCATGATCTACCGGGGCACGCCGGAGCCCGGTTGGACGTCCCTGGTCGTCCTCGTCACAATGCTCGGGGGAGTGAATCTCATCGCCACGTCGATCGTCGGCGAATACGTCGTTCGCATCTACTTCCAGGGGAAGGACAGGCCGCTGTACGTCGTCGCCGAGACGATCCGCTCCGGTGATCCGTCGGGCCCGCTGGAAACTGGCACCGGAGACGGCCGATGAAAATCACGATGATCACGTCGGCCCGTAACGGCATGCCCTACCTGGAGCAGTGTCTGGAGAGCATTGTCGTCGCGGCTAAGGGCCTCGACGTGGAGATCCTTTATGCGGACGCATGCTCGACCGATGGAAGCGCCGAATGTGCTGCCAGGCTGATCGGCGCGAACAACGTCTTCATCGAACCAGATGACGGCTTCGGTGACGGGGTCAACAAAGTCTTCCGCCGCAGCACCGGCGACGTTTTCGGCGCCTTGCCCGCCGACGACCTCCTCGCCCCCGATGCCCTCCGCCATGTCTCCGCAGCATTCGAGGCCAACCCCCGCGCCGGCTGGGGTGTCGGCCTGTACGAGATCATCGACGCCGAGGAACGCCTCATCCGCCCCCTCCACACGACCTACAAAAACTTCGCGATCCGCCACTTCCATCCCTGGTGGCTGATGGCGGAGAACATCCTCCCCTGGGTGTCGTTCTTCATCCGCCGGGAGTTCCGCCTTGAGATCGGCGACATGATCCTAGAAACGGAATGCCTGGCCAACGATTACGACTACTTCATCCGCTGCACGAAACGCTCGCGGCCGCTGATCATCCCGCATGTCCTCGGACGCTGGCGGTATCATGCCACGTCCAACAGCGGCAGTCAGATGCGCCGCATGAGCCAGGACGCTTGGAAGGTCTGCCGCAGCCACACCTCCAATCCGCTCCTCCTCGGCCTCAACGCGATCTGCTCCACGCGAAACGCGCTCCTCTTCGACAAGATCGGCTGACGCCCCCTCTGCGAACATCCCCCTACCGTTTTCTTTCCCAGCCCCTGGAGTGTCCTGAAGGTGAGTGACAAGATTCTCGTCACCGGCGGAGCCGGTTACCTCGGTTCGATCCTCTGCGAACGGCTCCTCGCTGCCGGCCACCGGGTGACCGTGGTCGACAGCTTCATGTTCGGCCAGGCGACCCTCCTCCATCTCTGCGCCAACCCCGCGCTCGAGATCATCCGTGGCGATGTCCGCGACACCGCCCTGATGCGGAAGGTGGTCGCCGATCACGACGTCATCATCCCGCTGGCAGCGCTTGTCGGCGCGCCGCTGTGCGATCGTGATCCCCACGCCGCCACGGCGGTCAATTTCGAGGCGATCCGCGAGATCAACCGGATGCGGAGCGCCCATCAACTGATCGTCTATCCGACGACCAACAGCGGCTACGGCACGAAGTCGGGGGCCCAGCACTGCACCGAGGAAACACCCCTCGAGCCGATCTCGCTCTACGGCCGCACGAAAGTCGACGCCGAGTACGAGGTCCTCTCGAGCCCGAACGCGATCACGCTGCGGCTGGCCACCGTATTCGGCCTGTCGCCGCGGATGCGGCTCGATCTCCTCGTGAACCACTTCGTCCATGCGGCGGTTACCGACGGCTACATCGTGATCTTCGAGAAGGACTTCAAGCGGAATTACATCCACATCCGCGACGTCGCCGACTGCTTCGTCCACTGCCTGGAGCACCGCAAGGCGATGGTTGGGCAGCCATACAACGCCGGCCTTGAAGACGCCAATCTCTCAAAGGAGGAATTGGCCCTCAAGGTGAAGGAGCATGTCCCCCATTTCTATCTCCACTTCTCGGAGGTGGGGAGCGACCCGGACAAACGCAATTACATCGTCTCGAACCAGCGCCTCCGCGAGGCCGGCTTCCAGGCGCGCCGTTCGCTCGACGACGGGATCCGCGAGCTCCTCAAGGGCTACAAGATGATCCGCAAGAACCAGTACGGCAACGTCTGACCTCCGGACTGACTCTTCTTTGAACCCCATGACGACCACCGCCCCCTCCGATCCGTGGAGCGAAGTCACCGCCGTGATCCTCGCCGGGGGGATCGGTTCGCGGCTGAAGTCGGTCGTCAGCGACCGGCCGAAGGGGCTGGCGGAGGTCAACGGCCGCCCGTTCCTTGCCTTCCTTCTCGATCAGCTTCGTGGCGCCGGCGCCGCTCGGGTGGTCTTCAGTACGGGCTACCTCGCGCCGCAGATCGAGGAGGCCTTCGGTGACGAGCTCCACGGGATGCGGATCGGCTACTCCCACGAGGCAACACCGCTAGGCACCGGCGGCGGGCTGCGACTGGCCGCCGACACCGTGACCTCTCCGA
>JBAWVV010000330.1:0-5076 GCA_037147115.1 Planctomycetia bacterium
GCCTGCCGGGGGCCGAGAAGGGCCTCGTCGCCGAGGGCACCCCAGCCACTCACGAGGCGGATCTGGGGGTCGAGGTTGGACGGGGTTCGCGAGCGGAGCAGGGCCCGGCCAGGCTTTCCGTCGCTGTCGGCCGCCGGCGTGGCGGCGATCGTGAGCGGCGTGGCTGCCACCGGGGCGAGCGTTTGGGGAACGGTGCCGGGGAGTGGCGCCGCGGCCGTCCCGACCGGCTTGGTCTGCCGTGACGGGGCCTTCCGCGGCGCGGCCGGCGTCTCCGCCGTCCCGATCTCCTCGATCCACCTCGGCACGCGGTAGCTGCCAGGCGACGAGGCGTTTTCTGCCCCGTCGGCACCAGGTGCTCCGAGGCACGGAAGCGTCGTACCGAGCAGGACGACGGCGAGCCCCTTCAATCCACGAGCCCGTGAGTCCCTTGGCATGCCCACGACAGATTCCTCCTTGAACGTTCGGACGGCCTCCGGCGGAGGAAGCCCGTGATCCAGGCCGGGACAGTAGGCTTCGCTGCTTTTCCGGTCCAGACCAGCTTCCCGCCCTGGTTTTCGGCCGTCGGCACCGGGTGATCGGGCCCCGCCGCGGCCCTTTTTTCGCGGTAGACTCTCGGTATGTGTCCACCCGGGGAACCAACATCGCCCTTGCCTAACCAGTCCCCCCGGATCGTCGTCGTGGGGGGTGGACTGGCCGGGCTGGTGGCTGCGGAATCGCTCCTCGACGCCGGGGACTGGCCGCGGGGCTCTCGACCGGAGGTGATCCTCGTCGAGGCCCACAGCCGCACCGGTGGGGTCGTCGAGACGATTCGCCGTGACGGCTGGCTGATCGAGCGGAGTGCCGACAATTTCCTCGCGGCTCGGCCTGAGGGAATGGCGCTGGTTGACCGGCTCGGGCTGCGCGACGAACTGATCAGCGTCCATGAGCCAGCCCGTCGAGCGCTCGTCTTCCGGGCCGGCCGAACCCTGCCGGTGCCGAGTGGCTTCCGCCTCCTCGCACCCGGTGCCATCGAGGGGATCGAGGCGACGGAGATCCTTTCGGCCGCCGGGAAATCGCGGCTCCTCGCCGAGCGAAACGTCCCTCCCAAGCCGCTCGCTGCGGGGGAATCGGGGGACGAATCCCTCGAGTCGTTCGCCCTCCGCCGGCTCGGCCGCGAGGCCTTCGACCGCCTCGTCCAGCCGCTCGTGGCCGGCATCTGGACGGCCGATCCGGCCCGATTGAGCATGGCCGCCGCCTGCCCGGAGTTCCTCCGCATGGAGCAGGCACACGGCAGCCTTTCGGCAGGCGAGGAGGCACGACTGCGGGAGGTCGGCCCATCGCACCGGGGGGAGGGGGCGCGGTATGGCCAGTTCGTCACGCTCGCCTCCGGCTTGGGAACACTCCCCGAGCGGCTCGCGGAGCGGATCGAAGCGGCCGGTGCCTCGCGCCTCCGGGCCGTCGTGAGCGCCCTCGAGCGCCTGCCGTCAGGCGGGTGGCGCGTGGTCCTCGTGCCGCGGCCGGGTAACGCGGCGGCGATCGAGGCCGACGGAGTGGTCGTGGCACTGCCGGCGCCGATCGCGGCCCGGGTGATCGCAGCGGCAGACGATCCGCTCGCCGCGGAGCTTGCCGGCATCGAATACGCAGGTTCGGCCGTCGTTGTCCTCGGGTACGCCCGCCAGCAGGTCGCCCATCCCCTCGATGCCGCTGGTGTGGTGGTGCCGCGCGTCGAGGGGCGGCGGGCGCTGGCGGTCAGTTTTTCCAGCGCGAAGTTTTCGGGACGCGCCCCCGACGGCCATGTCCTCCTGCGGGTGTTCCTCGGCGGCGCACTCGACCCGGAACTGAATCTGCTCGACGACGACCAACTCGTGGCCTTGGCCCAGGAGGAACTGGCGGCCATTGTCGGTGCCAGCGGGCCACCGCGGCTGGTGGAGATCGCCCGCTGGCCAGCAGCGATGCCGCAATACCACCTCGGGCATCTCCAGCGCATCGACCGGCTCACGCGCCGTCTCGATGCCCTCCCCGGCCTTGCCCTAGCCGGTGCGGCCTACGAAGGGGTCGGGATCCCGCAGGTCATCGCCTCCGGTCAGGCGGCCGCGGCCCGGGTGATGGCGAGCTTGAAGGCACCCCGCTGAGGCTCCGTCAGCAGGAAAACAGCACCGAGTCGCGAGAGGCTCGCGACTCGGGCAGGGTGAATGGGATCGTGACGATGGAGCAGCCTCGATGGGCCGACCCCCCGGCTCAACGGCGGAGAAACCCCGCCGGGGCGACGGTCACTT
Organism: Planctomycetia bacterium; assembly: GCA_037147115.1. GTDB lineage: Bacteria > Planctomycetota > Planctomycetia > Pirellulales > UBA1268 > QWOP01. The sequence goes on from JBAWVV010000330.1 coordinate 2,256, forward strand.
CTTCTTGGCACCGCCAGCGGCGCCCTTGCCGGCCGCAGCCTTCCCGGCCGGAGCCTTGCCGGTGGCGGCATCAGCCCCTTCTTCCTTCGCCTTCTTCTTTTTCTTCATCGCCATCTTGTAGACCCGGACCTTCGGCAACCCGAGGGGGCTGAGCCCATCCCCCCAGCGCTCCTGCTCCTTGAGCTTCACAATCCGCTCGGCGCGGGTGAGGACGCCGCGGGCGGCAGAGGAGCCCATTCGGACGCGGAGGCTTTTGTCCATGGTCATGGCTGAAGATCCTTGGCAGAGAGACGGGAATGGGGTGACCCGGGAACGTGGCCGCCGCCGGGGTCGGTGAGGACCGGGGGGCCTACGGGGAAGGCACCAGCGTAGAACCGTCGGCCCCCCCCATCAAGTCCACCCCGCTGGGCCGCGTTCCCGAGGCTCTGTCGGGGCAAAAAAGCCTTTTTGTGGTGAGCCCGGCCCCTCAGCTTCGCGCCCTCCCTCGATGCGGGGGGGCTTCAGTCGATCGAGACTTTGGCAATCCGGGCGAGGAACTCCTCGCACCCCGCCGGCCGCTTGTCGGGATCGGCGGCGATGGCGGCCATGATGGCGTCGGCAAGCGCGGATGGGATCTCGGGCCAGTGATTGCGGATGTCGTCGGGGAGGATCGTATCGTGCGCCAGCGCCGTTCGGCCGGTCGTGCCGCGGGGCCAAGGGAGCGTGAGCGTGCAGATTTCGTAGGCCGTCACGCCGAGGGAGAAAATGTCGATCCGCTTGTCGGCCTGACGGCGGCGGACGACCTCCGACGCCATGTAGTTGGGGGTGCCGATCCGGTTTCCGGGTTGGAGGAACACCGGCTTGTCGGGCACCGTCAGGCCGAAGTCAAAGAGAACGAGCCGGCCATCCGGATCGAGGATGAAGTTCCGCGGGCAGATGTCGCGGTGGACAAAGCCGGCCCGATGAACGCACTCCAGCGCCGTGGCCGCCTGACGGACCAACTCGAGCCGCTGGGCCGGGGGGAGCGGCTCGCGCTTCGAGATGATCGCGTGGAGCAGCGGCCCCTCGATGAACTCCTCCACGATAAACGCCGCATCGTCGTTCGCCACGCCCCAGTCGACGGTCTTGACGATATTAGCGCCGAGGATCTGCTCGCCGATTTCCCCCTCGGGGGGCTTGTTGAGCCCCTTGTAGCGGCTCTCGATCGGGGCGCATTTCTTCGGGTCGAGGACCTTCAGCCCGACGATCTTCCCGGTCGCCCGCTCGCGGGCTTTGTAAAAGCTCGACATCGTCCCCGAGATGCTGCTGTGGAGCTTCTCGAAGCGTTTCCAGATATCGACCCTCGATCGCAGCCGGGCGGCGCGGGTCTTCAGCCGCGCCCTCTCGGCGGCCTTGTCCGCCGCCGTCGGGGCTGCCGGGGCGGATGGAAACGCCCCGCGCCCGGCCCCCTTCGGATTGGTCGCCGGCTTTGCTGCGGGTTTCTTGGGGCCGAGGCCGAAGAGTGCGAGGAGTCCGTCCAGCCCCATGGGCGCGTGGTTCCTTGGGAAGTGACGCTGACGACCCAATCGTACCCCAAACCAGCGGGGAAGGCCCCACCCCGATCCGATTCGACGACCGGCACCCCCGCGCCGTCAGGCGGAGTAGAGCACCGGGTTGAGCGCGTCGGCCATCACCTCCCCGACGCGCGTCGACGGGGTCCAGGCTCGATGGTCGGCCTCCTGCGAGGCGTTCTTCGGCTGAGCCAGTCGCATCGCCTCGTCCATGTAGATCACCGTGTGGACCCGCCGGGCCTCGGTGGTCGTGTTCGGCCCGGCGCGGTGGAGCGTCCAGCCGAGATGGAAGGAGATCTCGCCGGCGGCATACGGCTCGATCACCTCGGTGATCCCCTCGGTGGCGATTCCCTCGCGGATCAGCCGTTCGGATTCATCCGAGATGACGAGATCCCGACCGATCCGCTTGAGGTGGCTGCCAGGGGCGAACGACAGCGGCCCGCGCTCGAGCGGCACGGCGTGGAGCGGGATCCAGGCGGTGGCGCACAGCGCCGAGGCCATCGGCCAATACTGCTGATCGGCATGCCACGGCGTGAAGCCCCCTCCGGGCTCCTTGAAGAGGGCCTGGTCGTGCCACATCCGCACGCCCGCCGTACCGAGGAGCGCCGTGGCGATTCCGGCCAGCCGCCGCGACCGGCTCACGGCCCTGGCCTCGTCCGACTTCAGCCACAGGTTGAAGACCTGGATGAAGGCCTTGCCGTAGGTGTCGCGCGACTCCATCGGCACGCCGGCGAGGGGGTTGTTGGTCTCGACAAGCCGGCTGATCGTGCCGTCGATCCAGGCGAGCGTCGCGCCGGAGAACACCCCCGGCACCTTCAGGTAGCCCTGCTCACGAAACCGACGGCGCTGGTCGTCAGTGACGGGGAGCGGGGCTTCGAGTTCGGCAGCCACATCGGCAGGCACGACATTCACGGGCAACTCCTCGCCATGGTTCACGCAACGCCCCAACGGGCCGGGAGCGCGCGGGACGCACCTCCCCGGAAACGATCATCCCTTCTTGAGAGTGGCAAGTTCCGCGTGGGCCGCGGCGAGATCCTTCTCGAGCCGCGGCACCTCGGCCGGGTCGTCCGGTTGCTTCTTCGCCCCGGCGAGGAGTTGCTGCAGTTTCGCGATCTTCTGCTGCAGCACCTCCATCCGCTTCTTGTCTTTTTTGTCCATCGCAAACGCTCCTGGAGATGACGGTGAGACGGGTTACTTGGCTGCGGCCGGCGTGTCGGCAGCGGGCTCCGCTGCGCCCGCGTCGGGCGGGCGCACGGGCTCACTCGTTGGCGCCGCAGCGGCGGCATCTGGAG
>JBAWVV010000331.1:0-5068 GCA_037147115.1 Planctomycetia bacterium
ACTGGCCGCAGGTGGAGCACACCGAGGAGCCGGGGGCAGCCGCCGCGGCGGCTGCGGCGGTTGAATAAACCCCCACCGCGGGCTCACCCCAGTTGGGCCATCGCTTCGTCGGGGATGTTGAAGTTCGCCGCCACGCTCTGGACGTCGTCGTGATCGTCGAGACGCTCCATGAGGTGGAGGACACGACGGGCCGTGTCGACATCATCGACATCGACCGAGTTGGTGGGGATGCGGACGATCTCGTTGGACTCGATCGTCATCCCGGCCCCCTGGATCGCCGCGATCACGTCAACCATCGCGGACGGCTCGCAGATCACCTCCCAGCGGTCACCGGCGGGCTTCACGTCGTCGGCCCCGGCCTCAATCGCCAACTCCATCAATCGATCCTCGGAACACGAGGCCAGCGGCAGACGCACGGCCCCCTTCCGCAGGAAAAGGTAAGCGACGCACCCAGTGGCCCCGAGTTTGCCACCGCACATCTCGAAGATCTTGCGGATCTCCGGTGCCGTGCGGTTCTTGTTGTCGGTGAGGATCTCGCAGAGGACCGCGACTCCTCCGGCGGCATATCCCTCGTAGATCGACTCCTCGAGATCGCCCCCTTTGAGCTCCCCGGTGCCGGTGCGGATCGCCCGCTGAATGTTCTCCTTGGGCATGCTCACCGCCTTCGCGGCATCGATCGCATATCGGAGACGGAGATTGGCGTCGGGATCGGGGCCACCATGCTTGGCAGCCACGATGATCGCCTTCGCCAGTTTGCTCCACAGTTTGCCCCGCTTCGCATCAATGAGCGACTTCTTGCGGGAGATGTTTGCCCAGTGGGAATGGCCGGCCACTCGCTGCTCCGTTGGCTGGAGGGGAATCTCGGGGATCGATCCGCGTCTGGTTGTCGGTGAGGGCCTGACGCCGGCCCCCGGCGGATCACATCATCCACAGCGTGCTACCGCGGCTTGCGCCGCGTCAGGTCATCGGAGTGCCGATCCCCGGGCGGGGCGCGGTCAGCGGGGGGCTTGGCCCCCTTGCCCTTCGCCGCGGCGGCCCCCTTGTCGGACGACTTGTGGCTCTCGGCGGACGCCGGCTTGTCGGTCGCCACCGGCTTCTTTGTTGCCCCCTTGTCGGCGGCCCCCTTCGGCGGCGCCGGCAGTTTTCCGGCGATAGGCTTCTTGGCCACGTCAGGCTTCTTGGCCACATCGGCCTTCTTGGCCGGTGGCGGGGCAAGCTCCTCCGGCTCGGCTGGTTTGACCGTGACCGGTCGTCCGACGTTGGGCTTGACGACGAACGGCTTCGGGCCAGGCTTTGACCCGGCGACGACGCTCCCGTCAGCCGCCCGTTTCGGACCCGAGCCGGGGGGGGGAAGTGGTGTCTTCCCGGCAGGACGGGCAGCGGCTTGGGGCCCCGCGGGGCGGTGCTCCTCGGCGGCGGTGCGAGCCGCCTCGACAGCCTTCTGGGCGTCCTTGCCCGCCGCGGGAGGCGGGGGCACCGGAAGGGGGAGCGGTTCGCCACGCTTCGGCATCCGCTTGGCTTCGGGATTGACTCCCTGCAAGATCTTTTTGACCGAAGCGCCGTGGAGGTTCGTCAGGACCTCGACGCCGAACTGGTGGAGCAACGATCCGAACTCCAACCCGGCCTTCTTCGGGATGAAACGGTCGAGCCCGGGGCACTTCGCCCCGTCATACTCCTCCTGCGACATCACACCGGTGAGGAGCAATCCCTGCATCGCCCCCAGATCGACCGGGATGAAGTGGCCACCGAGGGCCGTCGAACCGATGAACGCCACGACGAACGGCGGGATGCCATGGATGTGCTCGAGCGTTTTCATGCCGTGCGCAATCGAGTGCTTCTTGGCGTTGTCGAGCGAGAAGCTGTAGGTCGACTCGAACACCCCCTGGAGCACGCGGCGGAGAGCGAGGGCGGCCCGGGCTGGATCGGGCAGATCGTGGAGGGTCTCGGCGAGTTCGGCCACCGTCGTGACGCGGACTTCGTTGAGGTCGAAGTAGGTCTCGCCGAGCCGCTTGTAGGCACGCTCAGCCACGTCATACGGGGTATTCTCGAGGCAGCAGGCGTAGAGCACCTGGTCGAGAAGCGGAGATTGGGTGTCCGGATCGACCGGCTTGTAAGTAGCGCGCAGCGCCTTGTGGAGTTTGGCAACGAGTTGCTGACGATTGGGCTGCTGCCGGTTCGGTGTGGTCATGCCTGTTCCTGTGGATCCTCGCCCGGCACCTCTTCAGCCGGGGCACGTTGCCGGAGTTCCGGCGATTCCGCATCCGCATCCGCCGGGACAACGGCGGCGCCGTCCCCGGACGAAGGCCCAAGCACCTCCGCCAGAAGACGGGCGATCTCGAGCGATTTTTTCACCCCCCCGTCGATTTCGAAGCTGAGCCGGGGCGTGTAGCGGGTCTCAATCCGATCGGCGATCCGTGACTGGAGAAAGCCGGCGGAGTTCGCCAGCCCCCGCAGCGCCAATTTCTGCTTGGCCTCATCCCCCATTACCGAGACATGGACGGTGGCCGATCGCATGTCGGCATCCATCTCCACCCCGGTGACGGTGACGTCACGGACGCGCGGATCGCGCACCTCGGTGAGGATGGCCATGCTAACCACTTCGCGCACCGCCTCGGCGGCCTTGAGTTGGCGACGAGTGCTCACGACAGCGTCCGCGCGACTTCCTCGATCCGGTAGCACTCGAGGACGTCACCGTCTTTGAGGTCGTTGAAATTGGACACCTTGATGCCACACTCCAGCCCGTCGCGGACCTCACGAGCATCGTCCTTTTCGCGCTTGAGCGATTCGACGCCGTAGTCGCCGAGCACCCGGTTGTCGCGGATCACGCGGAGCCGGCCGTTGCGGGCGATCACGCCAGAGATCACGCGGCAACCGGCGATGACGCCGAGCCGACTGATCGAATAGGTCCGCTGCACAAGGGCCCGGCCGAGTTCGGTCTCGCGCTTCTCCGGGGCGAGCATCCCCTCGAGGGCGTTGCGCAGGTCATCGGTGACCTGGTAGATGATCTCGTAGCGCCGCACTTCAACGCCGAGATCCTCGGCGAGCGAGCGGGCCCGTTCGTCGGGCACGACGTTGAACGCGATGATGATCGCATCGGAGGCGTCGGCAAGTTGGACGTCGGCTTCCGTCACCCCGCCGACCGTCGACTGGAGAATCCGGATCTTGACCTCGGGATGATCGAGCTTCGTCAGTTCCTTCACAATCGCCTCGATCGAGCCACGGACATCCGCCCGGACGATGAGATTGAGCGTCGGTGTCTTTTGGGTGCCGAGGCGGTCGAGGAGGTTCTCGAGCGTGACATGCACCGGAGCGCTCGCAAGACTGCTGTGGCGACGGATGCCGCTCCGCTTCAGGGCCACCTCGCGGGCCATCGCAATCGAGGTCACCACCTGGAAGCGGTCGCCGGCACCGGGAGCGATGTCGAGACCGCTGACGAGCACCGGTTGGGAGGGCCCGGCCGCAGTGATCCGCTTCTTCCCGAGAGTGTCGTGCATCGCCTTGACGGTGCCGCTAGCCTCACCGCAGACGATCGAATCGCCGACCCGCAGCGTCCCCTTTTGCACGATCAGGCAGGCGGAAACACCGCGCCCCTCGTGGATCGAGGCATCGAGGCACACCCCCGCCGCTGCACGGGCCGTATTGACCCGGAGATCATTGAGCTCCGCGATCGTCAGAAGCATGTCGAGGAGATGATCGACCCCATCGCCCGTGAGAGCACTCGTCTTGACGACTTCGGTTTCGCCACCCCACTCGGTGGGAAGAAGGTCGCTGGCGGCGAGTTGCTGGTAGATGCGCTGGATGTCGATCCCGGGGAGATCGATCTTGTTGATGCAGACGACGATCGGCACGCCGGCCGCCTTGGCATGGCTGATCGCTTCCTCAGTCTGCGGCATGATGCCGTCGTCGGCGGCGACGATGAGGACAGCGCAATCGGTGACATTGGCCCCGCGGGCCCGCATCTGCGTAAAGGCCTCGTGGCCGGGGGTGTCGACAAAAGTGATCGACTTATCGTTGTGCTTGACGGTGTAGGCACGGATGTGCTGGGTGATGCCACCGCGCTCGCGGGCGGCGACGTTCATCCCCAGGATCCGGTCGAGGAGGGAGGTCTTCCCGTGATCGACATGGCCGAGGAACGTGACGATCGGCGGGCGGGGCTCGCGGAGGGTCGGATCCTCGTCGATGGCATCGAAGCCAGCGAGGAGTTCCTTCTCGAGATCCTCAACCGTCTTCAGATCGAGTTGGACGCCGAGTTCGGCGGCGAGGAGTTCGACGGTGTCACGATCGAGCATCGTGCCCATGCTCGGCATCGTAGCCATCCCGAACGTCAGCAGTTTCTTCAGGACGTCACTCGCCGACAGGCCGATCGCCTCGGAGAACGCACGCACCGTGCAGGGGACCTGAATGGAAGCATTGGTCTTCCGCGGCGCAGCGGTCGAAATCGTGATTCCCTTGCGGTGTCGCGAGGACCGACGGCGGCGACCACCGCCATCGTCATCGTCGCTGCCCCCGCGAACGAACCGCCTTCGGCCGATCTGCTTCGTATCGCGACCGGGCGCCTCTTCGGGCACACCTGGCCCCTTGGACGGCGTGCGTCGGGGACGGACACCAGACTCCATCAACGGCGGCACCGGCGCCATGCCGGGGCCACTGCGCCCTCCCGTGCGGACCGGACCGGCCGGCCCACCCGGACGCGGACGCCCATCGGCGGCCTGCCGCTGCTCATGCTTCCGCATGTGATCGGCCAGGGGCTTGGCACCGCCAGCCTTGGCACTGCGGATCGCATCGAGAGGAAGCTTCACGTCGGGCTTTTGCGCCGCCGGTTCCTGGGAGACCCGCGGTGCCGCCGGACGACCGGCGGCAGGGAGGGGGGCAAGCTTGAACGCCGGGCGAGGAAGGGGCTTGGGGCCATCCCCACCGGGGCGGAGGCCGGCTGGGCGCGGCCGCGGTTCCGTGGTTTTACTACCGATCTCCGGCGGCTTGGCCCGGGCCGCGACGCCACCTGGAGCGATGTAATCCTCACGGCGGAGCGGACCGGACGACCGAGAAAGAGGCGGAGCAGGAGCAGGAC
>JBAWVV010000332.1:0-5060 GCA_037147115.1 Planctomycetia bacterium
CCCGGGGCTTTCTGAGGCGAAGCCCGGGACTTCTTGAAGCGACGCCCGGCAGACGATTCACCGCAGCGGCTTCAACCCGGCAGCCCCGCGGAGGCGATTGAGCGCCCCGAGGGCCGCCGGCTCCTTTTCCAGGAGACTTACCAACTGCGACGGGGAGACGCCAAGTGTGGCGGCCGCCGTCGGCATGTCGAGCGTTGCGGCAACGACACAATCGAGGGCCTCCGCCACCATCGCCGGATAGTCGTCGTGGCTGCCAGCGACGGCCAGCCGGCCGTTGTGGACGCGCGACCGCCACAGTGGCGAAGGCTCGACCGTGGGAGCCTCGCGGTGCGCCAGCGCAAGCCTAAGCCGCAGGCGGAAGACGGCCACACGCCGGTTGTCGGCTTGGCTGCGGCGTTCAGACGCCTCGGCCATGATGCCAGTCGGCCGGTGGAGGAGGATCACCGCCGTCTCCACTTTGTTGCGATGCTGCCCCCCCGGGCCGCTCCGCTTCGTGCGCGTCTCGGTGCAGTCATGGAGGAGAACGTCGGGCGCGAGTCTGGCAGGGTGCACCGAGGGGCCTCATCCAGCGAGGGCATCGAGCGCCTTGGCCAACGGGCACCCCGGCGGGATCGACGTGCCGTCGCGGTAGCGGCGGAGGAGGTCGCGCGATCGCTCGGCGAGCATCCGCCGCACCTCGCGCCGCTTGCCCTTCACCCGCGCGATCTTCATCTGGTCGTAGCCGGTCGTCTGGTGCCGCAGCCAGGCGATCACGGCCGCCTCCGCGCGACGCTCGATCGGGATCCGCTCGGTGCGCGCTACCGTGCCGCTGCCGACCGGCGTGGCATGGATGGTGACGGCCCGGGCGAGCTTCAGTGCCCGCTCGGCGTAGGACGGGGCGAAGGCGAGGAACGCGAGCACCGCCGAGAGGAAGTCTTCGACATACTCTGCCTGGTCGTTCTCGCGGCGCTTGAGCGCTTGTGCCTGCTTCTTCGCCCAGGCCTCGGTCGAGCGTTCGGCGACGAGCTCGTGGCGGATCCGCTCCACGGTCGCCTCGGGGGCCCACACGCCGCGGGAGAACGTCCGCCGCCCCTGCTTCTCGCTCATCACCCAGTGCTCCCCGGCCGCCTTGACGCGGCGCGTCAGCGCGGCATCCCCCGGCTCGAGGAGCACCCAATCGTCGGGAGCAGGGATCACCCGGCCGTGCGCGTCGCGGACGGTGCGGTGGGTCGGGCCGGGGACGACTGCGAGCCCGGCGCCAGCGGCCCCGTCGTGGTCCGGACCCTTGCCGACCGAGCGCTTCCCCGCCGCGGTCCGTGGTGGTTGTCGGGCCATGGCGTTCCGTGCGTCGGGGGAGAGCGTCAGTCGAGGTTTTTTAGGCGGACGTTCCGCCAGCGGACGGAATAGGGCCCCGTTCCCTGGGCGATGCCATGGACCTGAAAGCCGATGTGTCCCTCGGGATCGTGCGGTTGGCGAAAGTCGGCCGTCGGCACGCCGTTGATCCAGCTGCGGTAGTGGTCACCGACGACCGCGATCCGGTAGCTGTTCCACTCCCCCTTCTTGAACGCCCCCTTCGCCGCCTCGGTGCGGATCGCATCGGTGTTGGTCAGCCCGCTCCACCACACGCCGCGGCGGGCCTCGTCGTAGAAGTTGCCGGCATGGCCGTCGATCGAGATCTCGCACTGCGGCCCGTAGAGACGCCCGGCCGGCAGCGGCCCTCCCGCGCCCTCCGGCTTCTCCCCCTCCTTCGCCAGATGGCTGCGGATCTGGACGCCGGAGTTGAGCTCGTCGTCGACCTTGACCTGGAACTCGAGCTCGAAGTCCTTGAGGGGGGCGTTTGTGGCGAGGAACGTGTTCGGGCTCCCCTCCGTCGTCGTCCCGACGAGGACGCCGTCGACCACCGTGTAGCTGGCGCTGCCGCTGACGATCTGGAAGCCGTCGAGCGAGCCGTCCTTGAAGAGCTCCTTCCAGGCCGGCGCCTGGGCGCTGGCGGGCAGCGGGGCGAGAACGAGGCTCGTGGCCAGCAGGGCGGCGACGACAAAGGGTCGAACGTTGGTCATGGGTCGAGCTACTCCGGGGAGAATCACGATCAAGGTCAGAAGGGTTTTTTCAGCGGTCGGTGTTGTCCGGCGACGGCGGCGGGTTTCTTCCCGGCCCGTCGAAGCGCTCGATGACGAGCGGGTCGTTTGAGTTCAGATCGCCGATCCGCAGCGCCGCCCGGCCGGAGAGGAGGTCATCGACGATCGGTCCGACAACGGCGGCCCGCCAGCCGGAAGCGAGCACCGGCTCACGGTCGCCGTGGTGATAGCCAAGCTTCCAGGCGAGGAGGTCGCGCATGTCGGAGGCGGTGCCGACCAGCGCCGGGGCGAGGTTCATCTGCCGGCACGCCCCGGCCAGCGCCGTCGCCATGAACTGCCCGAGCACTGCCAGTTGGGAGGGGGGCGCCCGGAACTTCTCCCCACCGGGGCATTCGTCCTCCGGGAGGGCCAGGCCGCGGGCGATCGCCTCGGAGAGGCCGCCGAGGATGTGCCGCAGATCGGATCGCTGCATGCCACGGATCGCCGAGATCTCGCGCGGATCGGCGCTCTTCCGCTTGCACAGCTCGACGAGGAGATCGTCCCGCAGCACGCGCTTCGGCGGCATGTCGCGCGACTCGGCGACCGAATCGCGCCAGTGCCACAGCTCACGGGCGACGGCCAACTCGCGCCGCGACAATCCCGACAGCCCCGACACGCGCCGCCAGCGCTTGCGGATGAATGACTCCTCGACCTCGTCCTGCCAGGTGGCCATCTCCTCCTCCATCCAGGAGGTCCGGCCGAGGGATTCCAGCTGCGCCTCGATCTTCTGCCAGATCCGTTCGAGGTGGCGGACGTCGTCGAGGGCGTAGTCGAGTTGGGCTTGCGAGAGGGGACGCAGCCGCCAGTCGGTGCGCGTCTCCCCTTTGTTCGTGGGGAGGTTGAGAAAGCGGCGGACGATCGAGGCGTAACCGGCAGGGAAATCGTGGTCGACCAGCCCGGCCCCGACCTGGATGTCGAAGAGCTTTGACGGCCGCGCCTGGATCGCGTGGAGGATGAATCCCATCTCCTCGCGGCCGGCATGGACGACGGTCGTCCGACCGGGTTCGGCGAGGAGGCGCCAAAACGGCTCGAGCTCGCGGGCTTTGAGCGTGTCGATCACCGCCAGGATGCCCGGCGCTGCCACCTGCATCAGGCACAGCTGGCTGCGGTAGGTGTGCTCCGAGACGAACTCGGTATCGAAGGCAACGAACGGGTGTTGGGCCAGACGGTCGACCAGATCGCACACCTCGGAATCGGTGACGACATGCTCGAAACCGTCGGACTGCTTGGAGTTTGGCACGCCCTGAGGGGTTCCTGGAGGTCTTGGCGACGGGAGCGGGGGAGGCGACTACAGGAACAGGATCGAAACGAGGATGAAGACGGGGAGGAGAATGCCGAAGCTGTAGAGGAGATAGCCAAAGAAACTCGGCATCCGCACGCCGGACTGTTCGGCGATCGCCTTGACCATGAAGTTCGGGCCATTCCCGATGTAGGTCATCGCTCCTAAGAATACCGCCCCCAGGCTCACTCCAGCCAGTCGACCCACGTCGACCCCGGCCATCGTCGCTCCTGTGGCCGGCAGGGCCTGGGCGGCATTGAAGAACACGAGGTAGGTCGGGGCGTTGTCGAGAACGCTCGACAGGGCCCCGGACGCCCAGAAAAACGAGCGCGGGCTGTCGAGCCCGAGGCTCGCCCCACGTTCGTGGAGGATCGCCAGGGCCGGCTGCATGCAGATGAAGATCCCGAGGAACAGGGCGGCCACCTCGAGGATCGCGCCGTACGTGAAGCCGTTGGCCGTGCGGACCTTGCCGTCGCCGCCGAGGAGCGAGAGGAGGACAAGCCCGACGAGGACGGCCTCGCGGAGGAACACCCAGGGATGCCAGTCGGTGCCGGGGAATGGCTTGGCCGGGTCGAGGAGGGCGACCGCGGCGATCACTGCTGCCATGATCGGGGCGTTGGGCCACAGGCCGCGGATCGTCAGCGACGTCGTTTGGCGTTCGTCGCGGGCGATGTCGCGCGGGGCCTCGCGCGGGTGGGCGAAGATGGTGTCCCACACCCAGTAGACCGTCAGGAGGACCGCATTGGTGAACAGCCACGGCTTCCACAGGTTGAGGGTCCAAAAAAAGTCGACCCCTTCGAGGTAGCCCAGGAACAGGGGCGGGTCGCCGATCGGGAGGAGCATGCCGCCGCAGTTGCAGACCATGAAGATGAAGAACACGAGCGTGTGGGCAACATGCTTGCGTTCCTTGTTCGTCTCCAGGAGCGGACGGACCAGAAGCATCGCGGCGCCGGTCGTGCCGATGAAGCTCGCCATCGCTGCCCCGAGGGCGAGGAAGGTGGCGTTGGTTGTCGGCGAGGCCAAGAGATCCCCCTCGATCCGCACGCCGCCGGTGACGACATAGAGGGCAAAGAGGAGGGCGATGAAGGGGATGTATTCGGCGCCCAGGGCGTTGGTCAGCACCGCCCCCGCCGTCGGCCAAGAGGGGCCGGCCGCCGCCGGATGGATCAGGGCATGGGCCGGGAAGTGGAGATCGACTGGTTGATGGTGGAGGAAGGTGTAGTAGCCGAGGGTGATCGCGGCGAGGCAGCCGGCGACGAGGAGCTTGTTGCGGTTGTGCTCCCACCAAGGGGAGATCCCGGGGGTGAGCGGAAAGATGGCGATTGCCGCCAGGAGGAGGGCGAAGGGGAGCGTCGTGGCCGGCGGCGGCGCGGCGAGGTGGGGCGGATGGTCGTCGGCCGCGGCCGCGGGGGCAGCAGCTCCGTCCGCGCCCTGGAAGTTTCGCATGGCCTCGTCCCGCTGGTGGGCGAGGTTGGCGACCTCGTCATGGAGCGCTTCGGCCCGCTGCGCCGCCACAATCCGGTCGCGTGCGTCCTGGGGCCAGCCGACGAGACAGGCCAAGCCGTAGACCGCTAGGAGCCCGACGAGAAGGCCGATCACCGTCGCGCCGCCTGCCGGCGACGGGGCGGGGTGAGCGGATGGGGAAGCGCTCGGCTCGTGCATAGGGGCGGGCTGCGGTAGGGCGG
>JBAWVV010000333.1:0-5058 GCA_037147115.1 Planctomycetia bacterium
CCCCTGAAGGGCGGCCTGTCGAGTGCCCGTCCTGGGAGGCTCCCCGCCCGCTCCGCCGCCTTCCCTCGACGACCGGTTGAGGATTCCCGCCCCCGGCCCCAAGATGGCCCGTGCCCTCCGACATCCTCCGGCCCTCCGAACCGTTCGCCATGCCCGCCCTGACGACCCACCTCACGATCATCCGTCACGCCTGGGCCGAGGATCCGGGGCCGGGGGTCGACGACTTCCACCGCCGCCTGACGAAGCCGGGGCGGAAGCGGTTTGAGAAGTTCGTCCGCCGTCTGCAGAAGGTCGGGCTGGATTTCGACCTGATCGCCACCAGCCCACTGATCCGCTGTCGGGAGACCGCCGAGACCCTCGCGGCTGAGCTCGGCGCGGGAACGCCGATCGCGATCGTCGATGCCCTCGCGCCGGGTTCGGACTGGCAGTCGCTCGTCGAATGGACGATCAGCCAGGATGCCGCGCGCGTGGCCTGGGTGGGGCATGCCCCCTGTGTCGGTCGCCTCGCCGCGCTCACCATCGGCGACGGCAGTGCCGCGATCCGGATGACAAAGGGGGCCGTGGCATCGATCCGGCTCGACGACGGCATCGGCCATCCGGGCGAGCTCGAATGGCTGGCCACCGCCGCACTGCTGGAAAGCTGACGCCTTGAAGGCCACGTCGGCCCAGAAACGAGTGGCCAGGCCGCGGGAAAAAGTGCCGGCAGGGCTTCCGGCGGCGGGTGATAGAATCGGTTGGGTTTCCCCCCTTTCCCGAGGAATCGGCCCATGTGGTGTCCTTGCCCCGAGCCCTTCCGACGCCGTGCCGCTCCAGCGCGGATCGGGCTTGTCTCGCTCCTCGGGCTGGCCTGCTGGGCCAGCGCCGGATGCTCGTCGCCGAGCCTTGGACCCGAGACCGACATCGTCGAAGTGGAGCGGATCGAGGTGCTTCCCTCCGAGCCGGTAGCCCCCGGGGCTTCAGGGGGATCGGAGGGCTCCCCGCCAACCGTCGACGAGGGGTCTGACCGAGCGACCAAGGCCGGGCCTCCTGCGGTCGATGCCGGGGATGCGACGCGCCCCCCGGCGGAGGAAGTCCCAGCCGCCCCGGCGACCAACTGACACCCTCCCCGCCCCATCCCTGCGGCGGCGGTGGTTGTCTTCCGCGCTCTTCACGATATCCACTCCCCTCCCCTGTTTCCGATCCGACCATGAAAGACCGATCCAACTGGCTCCCGCTCGCCCAGGCCCGCGCCCCGTTCTGGGCCGGCGTCGACTTGGGTGGAACGAACATCAAAGTCGGCCTCGTCGATGATGACGGCCGCACCGTCGCCTTCCACACCGAGAAGACGCTCGTTGAGCTTGGGCCGGAGGATGTCTGCCGGCGGATGGGAGAGGGCGTGCGCACGGTCGCAGAGCTTGCCGGAGTGGCCCTTTCCGACATTCCGCGGGCCGGTCTGGGCACCCCCGGCCCGCAGGATCTGAAGGCCGGCTTCATCATCCGTGCCGGCAACCTCCCCGGCTTCGACGGCTTCAACGTCCGCGACCGGGTCTCGCACCACAGTGGGCTGCCGGTGACATTTGCCAACGACGCCACCGCCGCCGGATTCGGCGAGCATTGGATTGGCGCTGCCAAGCAACTCGAAAGCCTAGTGCTTCTCACGCTCGGCACCGGGGTCGGCGGCTCGATCGTGATCGGCGAGACAACGATCGACGGCGCCAACAGCCATGCCTCCGAGTGCGGCCACATCCTCGTCGATCCAGCGCCGACGGCCCGGATGTGCCCCTGCGGCAAGCCGGGCCACCTCGAGGCCTACGCCAGCGCCAAGTCGCTCGTGGCGATGGCGAGGGAGCGGATCGATGCTGGCACGGCGCCCGGCTTGGCGGAGGCCGTCGCCGACGGGGTGGAGTTGAATCCGGAGCTGATCTGGAAATTTGCCAAGAACGGTGATGCCGCGTCGCTCGAGCTGATCGACACGGTGGCCCGCTGGCTCGGCATCGGAATCACGACCATCCTCCACACCCTCGACCCGGCGATCGTTCTCCTCGGTGGCGCCATGACCTTCGGTGGCGAGGTCGATCGGGTCGGTCACGCCTTCCTGGAGCGGATCCGCGCCGAGGTCCGAGAGCGGGCCTTCCCCCTCCTTGCCGAGCGGACGCCGATCCGTTTTGCCACCCTCGGCGGCGACGCCGGCTATGTCGGCGCCGCCGGCATGGCCCGCGCCGAGCACCTCCGCCTCCATCCCTCCGACGCCTGACGATCCCCCCGGCTACAATTCCCTCATGCCCATCGACTGCAAGCACATCCGCAACTTCTCGATCATCGCCCACATCGACCACGGCAAGAGCACGCTCGCCGATCGGCTCCTCGAATGGACCGGGACGGTCGAAAAGCGGCAGCTCAAGGAGCAAATGCTCGACGACATGGAGCTTGAGCGGCAGCGGGGGATCACGATCAAGGCCCGTGCCGTTCGCATGGAATACCGCTACCAGGGGGAGCTCTACGAGCTCAACCTCATCGACACCCCCGGCCACGTCGACTTCCACTACGAGGTTTCGCGGAGCTTGGCCTGTTGCGAAGGGGCCGTGCTCCTCGTCGATGCCTTCCAGGGGGTGGAAGCACAGACGGTGGCCAATGCCTACGCCGCCACCAACCAAAATCTCGCGATCGTGCCGGTGATCAACAAGGTCGATCTCGTTCACGCTCGCGTCGATGACGTCCTCGCCGAGATGGAACAGAGCCTGGCGATCGACCCGACCGAGGTCATCAAGGCGAGTGCCAAGGCGGGCATCGGCATCGATGAGCTGCTCGGGGCGATCGTCGAGCGGGTCCCGCCGCCGGCGGGAGATCCCACCGCAATCCTCCGCGCGATGATCTTCGACAGCCACTACGACAGCTACCGTGGCGCCATCACCTATGTGCGGATCGTCGACGGCACGATCAAGAAGGGGCAGAAGATCCGCTTCCTCGAGACCGCCTCGACCCACGAGGTCCTCGAAATCGGCCAGTTCGTCCCGCAGCGCCGCGCCTGCGAGGAACTCGCCGCCGGTCAGGTGGGCTATCTCGTCTGCAACATCAAGGATGTCAAGCAGGTCCACATCGGCGACACGGTAACGATCCCGGGCGAGGATGGCGCCAAGGCAATGCCGGGCTACAAACCGCCGCAGCGGATGGTCTATTGCGGCCTCTATCCCTCCGAGGGGGAAAACTTCGAGGAACTGCGCGACGCCCTCGAGAAGCTGTCGATCAACGATCCCTCGTTTGAGTTCGCGCCCGAATCGAGCGAGGCGCTCGGCTTCGGCTTCCGCTGCGGATTTCTCGGCCTCCTCCACATGGAGATCATCCAGCAGCGGCTCGAAAAGGAGGACGATCTCGACCTCGTTCAGACGGCGCCGAACGTCACCTACCAGATTCTCAAATCTGACGGCACGACGATCGAGATCACCAACCCGCAGGATGTCCCCGAGACGGGGCAGATCGAGGAATTTCGCCAGCCGATCGTGCGGACGAACTTCCTCACCCCCGTCGAGCACATCGGCCCGATCATGCAGTTGTGCACCGACCGCCGCGGCATCTACCTCAAGACCGAATACCTTTCGCCGACTAGGGCGATGCTGACGTTCGATCTGCCGCTCGCGGAGGTGATCTACGATCTTCACGACAGGCTCAAGAGTGTGACGCGCGGCTACGGCACGATGGACTACGAGCTGGTCGGCTACTTCCCGGCCGATCTGGTCCGCCTCGACATCCTCGTCGGCGGCAAGCAGGTCGACGCCCTCTCGATCATCTGCGACCGGCGCGATGCCGACCGCCGCGGCCGGTCGATCGTCAAGAAGCTCCGCGGCGAGATCGACCGCCACATGTTTGAGATCGCCATCCAGGCCGCCATCGGCACAAAGGTGATCGCCCGCGAAACGATTTCCGCGATGCGGAAGAACGTCACGGCGAAGTGCTACGGCGGCGACATCTCCCGCAAGAAGAAGCTGTGGGCGAAGCAGAAGGAGGGGAAGAAGCGAATGAAGAGCATCGGCTCGGTCGACATCCCCCAAAAGGCCTTCATGGCGGTCCTCGAGACCGGCGCCGATCGTCAGCAGCAGTGAGCCTTTCGTTGGCCGCGGCTCCTCGTCTCCCGCTCAACGCCCGCTCCTTCCGGAGATTTTTCCCGTGCGCCTTCCGCTCCCGGCCCTCGTCCTCGGCCTGCTTACGCTTCTGGTCCCCCGCCCGGCCCGCGCCTGGCAGGATCCCGACTGGGACAAGGACTACGTCCTCACCGCCACGAGCACGGCCCGGGGCGCCGGCGTCGAGTCGGGTTCGACGCGGCTGCTCGTCCACTCGAGCACCGGCGTCTTTCCGGGCACTGTTCGCCGTGTCTGGGTCCACCTTCCGGCCGAGTCGATTCTGAAGGGTGTCGGCGACGAGGGGCTGGCGGTGATGGTCTTCCAGGATGGCCACGCCTACGTCGACGAGCAGGGGCAGTTTCGGGCTCCGATCGTCATCGACAATCTCGTCCATGCCGGGAAGATTCCGCCGACGGTGGGGATCTTCGTCGATCCCGGCCACACGGCGACCGAGCTGCCCGGTGAGAAGCCCGGCTGGCAGCCGGCGGCGAACAACCGCAGCGTTGAGTACGACACCGTCTCGCCGCTCTACGCCGAGTTTCTCGAGCGCGAGATCCTCCCCCTAGCGGCGAAAGACGAGCGGCTCGCAGCGGCCGGCCTCCGGCTCACCGATGATCCGGCGAAGCGCGTCATCTGCGGAATCTCTTCGGGGGGGATCTGTGCCTTCACCGTCGCCTTCGAGCGGCCCGACCTGTTCCGCAACGTGCTCTCGCATGTCGGCAGCTTCACCGACATCCGCGGCGGCGACCATTATCCGTCGCTGGTGCGCCAGACGAAGGAGAGCCCGAAGCCGATCCGCGTGGTCCTGCAGGCCGGTGAGCACGATCTCGACAATCGCCATGGCCACTGGTGGCTCTCGAACCTGAGCATGGAAAAGGCCCTCGCTTTCGCCGGCTACGACCACAAGTTCGTCGGTGGCATCGGCGGCCACAACGGCAAGCATGGCGGCGCGATCCTCCCGGAG
>JBAWVV010000334.1:0-5052 GCA_037147115.1 Planctomycetia bacterium
ATCGCAAGGGCATCATCGGCCTCACGATGCCCGGACCCGGCACGTCGGCCCGTACGCGCGTCAACGCGATGCGCCTGATGGAGACGCTCGGCATCACCGCCCGCGAGATCCCGATCAACGAAGCGGTCGATCAGCACCTACGCGATATCCAGCATCCGCCCGGCAAGCACGACGTCACCTTCGAGAACGCCCAGGCCCGCGAACGCACCCAGATCCTGATGGACGTCGCCAACCAGAGCCACGGCTTCGTCGTCGGCACCGGCGATCTTTCCGAAGCCGCGCTCGGCTGGTGCACGTTCAACGCCGACCACATGTCGATGTACCACGTGAACATCGGCGTGCCGAAGACCTTGGTGAAGCACCTCGTCGGCTGGGCCGCACACGCCCGCCACGTCGGCACCGAACGCGCCATCCTCGAGGACATCGTGGCCACCCCGGTTAGCCCCGAACTGCTTCCGCCCGGCGACGACGGCGAGATCGCCCAACAGACGGAGATGCTGGTCGGCCCGTACGAGCTCCACGACTTCTTCCTCTACCACGTCATCCGTAACGGCTTCCGCCCCTCGAAGGTCCTCTGGATCGCCGAACACGCGTTCGCCGGGAAATATGACCAGACCGAGATCCGCCACTGGCTGCGCTCCTTCCTGAATCGCTTCTTCAGCCAGCAGTTCAAGCGTTCGGCCATGCCAGACGGCCCGAAAGTGGGCTCGCTGGCCCTGTCCCCCCGCGGCGATTGGCGCATGCCTTCCGACGCCGAGGCGACGGCGTGGCTTGCCGAACTGGGCTAAGCCTGCTTGATGGGAGGCGTGAGCCCTTCCGCGCAGACGCATCCCGCCGCCACCCAGGCCCTCCTGGCGAAGCTGGGTCCGCAGGTCGTCCTGACGGACGAAGCCGTGTGCTTCGCCGCGTCGTTCGACAACATGCGCCTGTCCTTCATGCCCGAGGCGGTCATCCGCCCGGGGACGGAAGACGATATCGGCGTCACGCTGAAGTTCGCCAACGAACACCGCGTCCCGGTCACGGTCCGCGGTCGCGGCACCGGCACGACCGGCGCCTGCGCCCCGATCAAAGGCGGCTGGGTCATCCACCTCGACCACTGGGATAAGATCGAGATCGATCCGGTCTCGTCGATGGCGACCGTCCAGCCCGGCGCGATCACCGCGCACATCAACGAGCTCGCGGCGCCGCACGGACTATTCTTCCCGCCCGACCCTTCGTCGGTGAAGCACTGCAGCATCGGCGGTAATATCGCCACCAACGCCGGCGGCCTGCGCGCCGCAAAGTACGGCGTCGTCCGCGACCACGTCTACGCGCTCGAGGGCTTCCTCCCCACCGGCGAGAAGGTCCGCTGGGCCGCCCCGCTCCGCAAGTTCGTCAGCGGCCTCAATCTGCGCGACCTCTGGATCGGCTCCGAAGGCACGCTCGGCGTGATCACGAAGGCGACGCTCAAGCTCTCGGTCCTCCCCGCCGCCCGCCGCACATTCCTGCTAGCCTTCCGTAGCGACGAAGCCGCCTTGGAAGCCGCCATCGACCTCATCTCGCTGCGCGTGAATCCTTCGGTACTCGAGTTCCTCGACGTCCAAACGGTCGCCGCCACGCCCACGATGCCAAGCAGGCGGGTGGAGGTGACTGAAGTTTCGGTGGTTACCGAACTCGGGATCGTTGGACTCGACGACTTGGCCAGAACGCGTCGGCTGTGCGCTGACATGACCAGCAGTCTGTCGTTGTGCTCCTTGCTCATTTCTGACGTTGGAGAAGTTCTGTTGAGTTCCAGAGTGATGGTGCACGAAGAGGTCTGGTGGCATCGCTCGGCGCTTATCGCAGTCGTTGCTGCACTCCAACTGAACTGTGCACCTCAGATGCAGTCTGCATTCGAGTTGAACGACATCACTCCTGATATGGCGTCCGATCTTCGAACACTCCTCGAGGGCGACGGGCCTCGGAGTGATTTCGACAGCATCTTCGATGTTGTGCCTCAGCTCCAGCTCGACGCACGCATCCAGATCTCTGCCGTTGAGGACCTGATTGCGGTCGTCGAATCGCGCCTGTTGGAGCTTCCCGGTAGTCAGACTTTTGGTGAACTAGACGACGAACCCGATGTCGTCATCGTCCTCGCTGGCAATCATCCCGATGGGGGCTGGAACCCTGCGATGGGATTGTCACTGGTTCGCTTGAAGGCCGTGGACCACGAAGTCGTAGGTCCCTCCGTGGAGATCGAGGTCAACCCCGGCTTCTTGCCTGGCAATCCCGACCTCATAGGCGCAGCCCTGGACCTCACGGCGGCGACCCCCGGCGCTGGCGGATTATCCATTTGTCCTTCATGGAAGGTGACTGGCTCGACGATCAGCACAACGGTGATCCTTCCGCTGATCGCTATCGCCCCTACATGGCTCGACGGTGGCGCAGCGATCCTCTACCAAGCCGTCTTCTCCTGCATCCACGCACTTGCGCACGCGGTGATTGCCTCCGCCGACAGTTTTCCCGGCTTCGACCGGTCACAGATCAACTTGACTCGCTCCGACGGCCAGCCACTTACCGACTTGATTGATGAGCCGCCAACTGTTGTTTGGGCACCCACCGCCAACCGGCGGGTTCTTGCTTTCCCGGAGACGTCCGGCGAGTTTGAGCACTGGAATGCCGTTGAACTTGCGACCGACGCTTTCTTGGCCCTCGCTCACTGGCTCACCGACCCGATAGCAGAAGAGAGTTTTGAGCATGCGGGAACGCAGATCCGAGGGGCAAGGGAAGGCTCCGACATCACTCTTGAGGCCCACGGACGGCAAGTGACGGTCGACCAATCGTTGACGAACTGGATCTGCATTCAACTGAGCCACCCCGAAGGCCCAGCGACTAGGCGAGCTCAAGGCAGGGTTGTCGTAGCGCCGATCGGCGACATGATTGATGAAGATGGCGACACGGTCATTCTGGTGCCGGCATCAGCGGCAGCCACGGGAGTGATGTCATCACCGGAACCGTCCTGCGAAGGCATAAGCGCAGTTACCAGCACGGGCTTCTGGCTACGTTTCTGCTCGGATGACGCGCAGTTCGATGTCGAAGTCGAAACTTCCCTTGGCGAACAGATGTTGGAGAGTGCCGACGACGAGGGAGGCATCACCTTCGTTCTCGCGTTTCCTCAGATCGATGGGCGAGTTGCAGAACCGCCGCCGCCTTCTCGGGCCTACACACTCACGGCAAGCAGCATGAGATCTGCTTTCGCCGAGATCCTCAGATTGCGCGAGTAGCGCCAGGAACGGGTGCGATCGCCTGACTTGGCCCCACCATGTCGGTCTGATGTAGCCCCCTGGCTTTCCGCATCAGCCGAAACACGATCACCGTCAGGGGCACTTGTCTTGAGCCCAGCGATTCGACTCCACCCAAGCCAGATCACCCCCAGAAGGTTGAGGAAACCCAGCCGTTTCATCGGCTCTGTCCGTGGAGGCCCGGGCCGGGATGGAGTCCTGATATCGAGTCAGAGGCGGATAGTTCGTGTGTGAGTGCAACGAAACGATAAATCGATGAGAGAGAGCGAAGAGACCATGGAGATGCCGTCATCGAGGCTCAAGGGGTGGAACGAGGCCGGAATCGGCGAATCAGCAGCTGCCCTTTGGGTCGATGCTGGGTACAGGCTCGATGAAGCACGGCGCCTCGAGAATCTCGGCGTCACCCTCGAGGACGTAGCGGGATGGAAACAGCGCGGATGGAGGGGTGACACCATCGCCCGACTGGTCAACGCCAAGAGCCTTCCCCAGTTTCGTTCAGGCCGCTGGGACGCGTTGCTTGCAACCTGGAGACCGGCCTCTGTCGGCTACATGGTCGAAAAGGGCTTCACCCTTGACGCGACCGAGGAATGGGTCAACGCTGGCTCCAACTCCCCATACGATGTCGCTCGAGTGGTGGCGGCGGGAGGCACCCCTGAGATCATGTCCCGGATGATCGCCGAAGGAATCCCCTGCGAAGCGGTGCACGTGGCTCTCGATCAACGCATGGATGCGGACACCCTCGCCCGGTGGGGCCGGCTGGGGTTGGACGCCTACACACTTTCGGCACTTTGGAAGGAACACGCCGATTCCGAGGCAGTCTTCCGTAGCCTCGCAGCCGGTGCATCTCAAGAACAGTTGCTCGACCTTCCCTTCGGCGATGCAGACGCCGATCATGTACTTGCCTGGCTGGCTGCCGGGCTGAAGTGGTCACCAAAGGACTACATGAACGTAGGTGTGACCGATGCGGCCCAGGCTCAGGCGTGGGAGCGGCACGGCTTTCAACCTTCGCTAATCGCAGGATTCGTCCGTGTTGGGGTGACACCCGCCAGCGCATCTGATCGAGTCCGACAGGGTCTTACTGACTGGGATGTCGCAGCGGGCATTACCGTCCCAGTGCTCGCAGGCGTGTCGTGGAACCAAGCAATGCGCCGTTCCCGCTCGGCTGATAGCGACTACGTCCTTATCCGGCATAAGAGCCTTCCATCCGGTCTCACTTCCGACATTGAAGATCGCTTCTGGTTTGCCGTCGACTTCCTTGCTAACGAGTTCCGGTCGAGTAGTGGGATGTTTTCCTCTGACACTCGAAACTTCGAACTCTCGGGCGGGAGCGTGTTCCAGGTGGCGTCCGCCTACGGCTGGGGCAGTAGAGAAGGCACGTGGATCTCAGGTTTCGAAGCAATGAGAAACATCTGCGCATGTATGGGCCTGACTCCACCTCGCAGCCTGAAGCCGAGACCGGCACAGTCCCGGGATCTGGCAGACGGGGACTTCGGCGCTGCCGGGTTCAACCGTGGGCAAGCCGACGAGCTCGCCAAACGTGGCGTGGACGCAGAGGTCGCACTGGAGTGGCGTAGCGAAGGCATGGACCCCGCCGATGTGATCAGGGTGATCGGCCTCGATCCAACGACAGTCCACCAATGGCTCGAGATGGGTGTCGACACTTACGGGATTCGTAGTCTCGTCAACGCGGGCGTAGACCCTGCCGCCGGCCGTGCCCTCGTATTGGCAGGTGCGTCCAGCACGCGGCTGGCCGACTTTCTTCTGGCTGGGGTTACCTCTGCCAAATTTAAAG
>JBAWVV010000335.1:0-5042 GCA_037147115.1 Planctomycetia bacterium
GCCGGAAAGCGACGAATGCTTGACCGTTGCAGTGACCGTACCGAGGACGTTGGCGAGTTGCATGGGTGGGGAACTTTGGTGTGGGGCTTTGGTGTGTTGTCCGGAGCTGTCGTCTGGAGTGTTGTCGCGGAGCCTGGGCTCACTCGGCCGCCCCGAGGATTCGCAGATCGTCGACGAGCGTGCAGCGGCGCTGGCGGGTGAAGGTGAGCGGCGTCGTCACCCCTTCGCCGGTCGGCGTGGCGATCGAGAACGAGATATAGCCTTCGCCGCCGAGGCCGAGGCCGGCGGTGCTCGGGCCGTTTTTGACAAACAGCGTGGTGTCGAGGAGGCGGCCCATCTTTGTCATGTTGCGGACGTCGTGGGAGTGGATGATCGCCGTGTGACGAAAGCCATGCTCGCTCTCGTGGGCCCGGTGGATCGCCTCGTCGGCGTCCTTACAGCGGATGAAGGGGACAAACGGCATCATCTGCTCGACCGGCACAAACGGGTTGTCGACCGACGTCTCGCCGTAGAGGAGCTCGACTTCGCTGGCGACCCCCGTTCCGGCCGCCCGGGCGAGAACGGAGGCGTCTTGGCCGATGAAGTCCTTGCAGGCCACCTGGTGGCGGTGGGCCCCTTCGCCGGTCCAGACGATCGCCTTGGCCGTCAGCGCGTCGACCTGCGTGGGACTGAGCCGGGCGGCGCCAGCCCGCCCCATCGCCTCCATCATCCGGTCGAACACACTCGACACGACAAACACCTGCTTCTCGGCGATGCAGAGGAGATTGTTGTCGTAGGCGGCACCGGCGATGATCGACCGCGCGGCTCGGTCGAGATCGGCCGTCTCGTCGACCACAACCGGCGGATTGCCCGGGCCGGCGACGATCGCCCGCTTGCTCGATTCCAGCGCCGCCTTCGCCACGGCCGGTCCGCCGGTGACGCAGATCAGCTTCACGCCGCGGTGCTTGAAGAGCTCGGCAGCGGTTTCGAGCGTTGGCTCGGCGATCAGGGCGATGAGGTTGTCGATGCCGATGTCTCGGTGGATCGCCTGATTGAAGCGACGCACCCCCTCGGCGGCCACGCGCTTGCCGCTCGGATGGGGATTGACGACGACGGTGTTGCCACCGGCGATCATGCTCACGGCGTTGCCGGTGATCGTGGGGAGAGAGTGAGTGACCGGCGTGATCGCGCCGATGACGCCAAACGGGGCATACTCGATGACGGCGAGGCCGTGGTCGCCACTGAAGACTTCGCTCCGCATGAACTCGACGCCCGGCGACCGCTCGCCGAGGATCTTGAGCTTTTCGATCTTGTGGGCGAGGCGGCCGATCTTCGTCTCGTTGAACTCCATCGTGCCCAGTTCGACCGCATCCTCGATCGAGATCCGGCGGATGTGGGCGATCGCCCGGCGCCGTCCCTCGACGCCAAGCCGCTCGAGCTGGAGGAACGCCTCTTGGGCGGCCCGCACCGCCTCATCGACGCTTGCGAAGATGCCGTGTCGGCCGACGAACGATGCCGGGGCGACAGGCGCCGGCGGAGCCGGCGGCGTCCAGGGAACGGTCGCCGGGGCAAGCGGGGCAGGGGAGGGTGCGCCATTGGCCGCCGGCGCCGCAGCGCGCAGTTCGGCGATCACCTGGCGGACGATGCTCTGGATCTCGGTGGAGCAGGGGGCAGTGGCCTGGGCCATGGTGGGTCTCAGCTTTCCTGGGCGTTACGGGAAAAGACGTTCTTTCCCCCGATGCGAACGCTGTCGACCAAGCCGATGACAACAGCATCGATCGGGAGCGACTTCGTTTCGGGGGTGAGGCGGGCACTGGAGCCCTGGGTGACGAGGACGAATTGGCCTTCGCCGGCGCCGAGGGTGTCGA
This sequence comes from Planctomycetia bacterium, assembly GCA_037147115.1. Taxonomy (GTDB): domain Bacteria; phylum Planctomycetota; class Planctomycetia; order Pirellulales; family UBA1268; genus QWOP01. The sequence goes on from JBAWVV010000335.1 coordinate 1,848, forward strand.
CGGCGATGAAGGTCCGGCCGGTGGAGACGAGCCGGTCGCGGGACTTCTCATCGAGCCGGTAGGGCTCGACGACGAGGAGCTTGTGGCCGGTCATCGACTCGGTCTTTTGCGTGGCCACGACCGAGCCGGTCACGAGGGCGACAAACATCAGGCACCTTCCTTCTGGAGGAGCAGGTCACGGGTCTGACGGGCCACAACCAGCTCTTCGTTGGTGGGGATCACCCGGATCGTGACTTTGGAGTCGGGGGCGGAGATCGTTCGTTCCCCGCCGCCGGGCTGACTCTTGTCGCCGGGATGGGCGTTGGCGGTGGCGTCGAGCTTGATCCCGAGATCCTCAAGGCCGGCACAGACCTCCGCTCGGACCAGCGGCGAGTTCTCGCCGATGCCGCCGGCGAAGGCGAGCTCATCGAGGCCACCGAGCTCCACCAGACCAGCGCCGAGCCAGTGGCGGATCGAGCCGACATACACATCGATCGCCGTCCGGGCCCGGGCATTGCCGGCCGCGGCGGCCTCTTCAAGGTCGCGCATGTCGCCGGAGGTGCCCGACATTCCGGCAAGCCCGGCCTTGCCGGAAAGCTCAACGAGCAGATCCTCAAAGCTCCGGCCGGTGGCCTTGGCGACATGGAGGAGCACGAAGGGATCGAGGTCACCGGCCCGGTTGTTCTGCGGCAACCCCGACTGCGGGCTCATCCCCATCGACGTGCCGACGCTCAGCCCGTCGCGGATCCAACAGATGCTGCTCGAGCCGCCGAGGTGGCAGGAAACAGCGCGGAGGGGGCGCTTCGCCTGCAGCTCCATGAGCCGGCCGGCGACATACCGGTGGCTCGCGCCGTGGAAGCCGAACCGGCGCACCCGAAACTTCTCCACCCATTCCGTCGGCACCGCATAGAGGCCGTTGCGATCGGGAATCGTGGCATGGAAGCCGGTCTCGAAGGCGGCCACGAGGGGCACGCTCGGAAGCTTTTCGCCCAACAGCCGCATCGCCTTGACGTAGGGGGGATTGTGGGCCGGGGCGACCTCCCGCATCTCCTCCATCGCCGCCAGCACGTCGGGTGTGACGCGAACGACGCCGCTCACCCGCCCGCCATGCACCGCTTTGAACCCGACCGCCGCCACTTCGTCGATGCTCCCGAGCGGCCCGCCGGAGCCGGTGAGTTGCTCGAGGGCCGCCCGGAGGGCGACGGCGTGATCGGGGACCGGCATCACTGTCTCGATATCTTTGCCGCCGGTGCGGGCATAGACCCGGCTTTCGGGGGCACCGATCCGCTCCACGCCTCCGCGCGCCAGCTCCTTCTCGCCGCCGATCGTGGGGCGATCGGCGAGGTCGTAGAGCCGGTACTTGAAGCTCGTAGAGCCGAGGTTGGCAACGAGGATGATCATCGGTCGTTCCTTCGCAATCCCTTGGTATGGCCGGTGCTGATGCCCTGGCCCGTTCCTGTCCGTTCGTAAAGCGGGCCATCCGTGGCCAGCGTTCCTGCTTCGTTCACTCTGCTTCCATCGTTCTGGCCACGAATCCGTGACCAGAGTCGGCGCCCTGTCCAGGCGGGGGCCAGCGGCCCCCGCCCGCGACAGCGAACCAAAATCTTCCGGCTGACAGCCCGTTGAAACGGCGACTGTCTGGCCTCTCAACGCCTGACGGCCGCTTCTTCAGGAGAAGAAGGCGGTCGTCAGGCTCTCGGCCGGGCGCGGGATGATGTGGCTGGCCACGAGCTCCCCGACCGACTGGGCGGCAGCGGCACCGGCCTCGACGGCAGCGCGAACGCTGCCGACGTCACCCTGCACGACGGTTGCCACATAGGCGCCACCGATGCTGACGCGCTTGAGAATCTTCACGTTGGCCGCCTTGGCCATCGCATCCGTGGCCTCGACGAGGCCGATGAGTCCTTTGGTCTCGATCAAACCGATCGCAGTGTTCATCGCGAAAGTTCCTGTGAAAAGAAGGGGGAGAAAATGAGGAGATTCAAAATCACTCGATGCTGCTGCGGGCGCTGGCTGCCGAGGCCGGCAGGACGATGTCGATGTCGTCGTGAGGGCGAGCAATGACCTGCACGCCGACAACGTCACCGATCCGGCCACCCGCCGCCGCACCGGCGTCGATCGCCGCTTTCACTGCCGCCACGTCGCCGGAGACGAAGGCCGTCACCAGCCCACTACCGATCTTTTCCCAACCGAGGAAGGTGACGTCCGCCGCCTTCATCATTGCGTCCACCGCCTCGACGAGCGTGACGAACCCCTTCGTCTCGATCATGCCGAGGGCTTCGATTTTCTTCGCCATCGTGAGCACTGCTCCTGTCCTGATCCGGGCACTCGGCCCGGAGTCGCGTTCCATCATCCCGGGGCTATCCCCGTCGATCGCGCCGGCACGCGCCGGCTGGACGATCGGTTGAGTTGTGGCGGCAGGCGTGATCGGGAGACGCTGTTGCGTCACCTTTCTCGCTACCTTTTTGGCGGTCTTCTTGGCTGGCTGTTTCGCCACGCTCGGGCTCCGTGTCAGGTCTGCTTGATGAGCCGCACGCCACTGGCATGATCGAGATCGGCGGCGTTGCCTTCGTCGGTGTCGATATGAACCTCGAGCTTGCTCGTCGCATCGGCCCGCACGAGGAGATCGCGGAGGATCACGCCGCAGCCGCCGTCGATCGCCAGGCTCATCCGATCCCCATCCTTGACGCCAAAGAACGCGGCGTCGGCATGGTTCATATGGACATGCCGTTCGGCCCGGATCACCCCTTCGCCGAGCTCGACGGCGCCCGCGGGGCCAACGAGGATGCAACCCGGCGTGCCTGTGATCTTGCCACTGGCCCGGACGGGGAGATCGATCCCCAGCGAGATCCCATCGGTGAAGGCAAGCTCCACCTGCGAGGCTTTTCGGGTTGGCCCGAGAACGCGCACGGTGGGGAGCATCTTTCGCTTCGGGCCGACGATCATCACCGTCTCTTCCGCCGCGTAGAAGCCCTCTTGGTAGAGGTTTTTGTGGGGCTTGAGCGTCCGCCCCTTGCCGAACAGCCGCTCGACATGGTCGTCGGTGAGATGGCAGTGGCGGGCCGAGATGCTGACGACGAGCTTCGGTTCGCTCCGCGTTTGCGCTTGGCCACTGAGCAGAGCCCGGGCCGCTTCGGCGGCGATTTGCGACGGCGGGGCGCCGCGGCCGCGGAGGACGATCTCGCGAACGATCCGCTCGACGCTCGAGCGGTCGAG
>JBAWVV010000336.1:0-5037 GCA_037147115.1 Planctomycetia bacterium
CCTTGGGACCCCGCTTGCCATCGCCGGGGCCGGTCTCTTCGACCGCATCCTCGCCGAGGGCCTTGCGGGGATTGAGGATCAGGGCGTCGCCATCTTCGAGGCCCTCGGTGATGCTGACGAGCTTGTCGTTGCCGAGGCCGAGCTTAACGACCCGCCGTTCGATCGAATCCCCCTTGCGCACGGCGCAGAGGTACTCGCCGCGCTTCTCCATCACCGCCGCGACCGGGACAGCGATCACATCCTTGAAATCGGCGACGATGATCTCGACCTCGGCGGTCACGCCCGGCCGCACCTCCTGCGGCTCGCCGTCGATCCGCACCTGAACGACATACTTCTTTGCCGTCGACATCCAGTTCGACTGCGGCCGGTTGGCAACGGAGGTCACCGTTCCGTCGAACTCGCGCCCCTGCAGTTTGACGCGGGCCGCCATGCCGGTGCGGATCTTGTCGACCTTCGCCTCGTGGACCTCGACGTCGGCACGCATCCGCGAGAGATTGGGGAGGCGGATGATCGTCGTCCCCTCGTTGACCTTCGCGCCGTTCTTGATCTCTGTTTCGGCCTGGCGGTTGCGCTCGTTGGCATAGATCACGAGGCCGTCCTTGGGGGCTTTGAGCGTGCACTTGGAGAGCTGCGAGGTGAGCCGATCGAGCTTCGCCTTCTCCAGCTCCAACGACGCCCGTTCGCTGTCGCGCTTCGCCTCCATCGCATCGCGCTTGCTCGTCAGCTCCGTGATCATCTTCGGCTTCGCGAACCGCTCGAGAACGTCGAGCGAAATATCGGCGGTGCCGAGGTCGAGATCGGCCCGCTCTACCGCCGCCTTCTGGGCGTCGAGTTGCTGCGGGGTGATGTAGCCCTTGCGGAACATCCGCTCGCCATGCTCGAGCTGGTTGCGGGTCGACTGAAGCCGCTCCTTCGCCGCCGACACGTCCGACTCGGCCTTCCGCAGCTCTTTCTTGTAGATCCCCTCGGTGTACTCCTCGACGGCGATCTTCGCCGCGGCGAAATCCTTCTCCGCCTGGATGTTGGCCGCGCGGGCCTTCTCGAAGGCGATCTTCTGCGCCGAGACATCCTCGGAGAGCTTCGAGCTATCGAGGCGAACGAGCTCCGTCCCCTCGGTGACTCGCGACCCGTCGTCGATCAGCCAGATGATCGTGGCGCCACCGGCGACGCCACAGACGACGTCGACGTTCTCGTCGCTCACCATGCTGCCGTCTTCGGTAACCGAGATCGTCAGATCGCCATGCTCGACGATGTGGGCCGGGAGGGCGGCGAGGGGATTGGCGTTGCTCCCCCGGCCGATGTGGGCGAGCACCCAGGGGGCGCCGGCGGCACCGCCCCCGAGCACGGCCAGCGTGATCAGCGTCCGCCAAGGGGTTCGCCAGCCGCCCCGCGGGGCCACCGGGGCGACGTTGTCGGCGATCGGATCGCCGAGGATCCCGGCGATGGCGCTCAAGTCAGCGCCACCCGAAGGGGCGGTCGAGGGGGGTGCTGCCGCAGCCGCGCGATCTGGTTTGCTAGTGCTCATGGTTTTGCCAACCCTCCTCGAGACCGTGCCCAACCACTCCTCGGGGCACGAGGGCCCCGCGACCGCCTCATTCTATCCGCTTCAGCGCCGACTCGGCCTTCCGAGCCCGCCAGCCATCCGCCATCCGGGCCGCCGCCGAAGTCGCCCGGCCCCGGGCTGCTGCCGGGATCTTCAACGCTCCGGGGGGTGTGGCCGGAGCCGGCGCGGGGCCCTCCGCGGGCGCAACCTCTTCGTCGGCCGGGGCGGGAATCGGGTCTGCCTCGACGTTGGGCCGCGGGCCCGGGGGAGCGGGCAGCGCCTCAGGCAAGCCAGGGGCACTGGCGGCCCGGGCCATCGCCTTGGCAGGAACGGCCGGCGGAGCGTCCATCTCCTCGAGATGCTTGAGCCACTCCTCCGGCACGGCCGGCGGAAGCGGGAGCTCGTCCTCCGTGGCGCGCTCGGCAGAGGCAAACGGCGCGTCGACCCACAGCCCCTCGTCGGTCAGCTGGAGGACGCCGAGCTGCTGGGCGAGCGAGGCCCGCGTGGCGTAATAGTTGATCCAGATGCTCGTGAAGGCGTCCTGGGTGCTCCGCAGATCGTTGAAGGCGAAGATCAGGTTGAGCGTCGCGGTGGGGCCGAGCTGGCCGGCCGAAACGTCGACGATCCCGGTCGGGCCCGGGGCCGGCGCCGGCGGGGCCGGCTGGCTCAACGACAACCGGGTCTGGTCGACGCGGCGGATGGCGATGATCAGGGCGCGGCGCTGGGTCTCGAGGTTGCGCTTGTCGAGATCGAGCTGCCGGAGCGACTGCCGCAGCGATAGCTTGATCCGATCCTCGTACTGGATCTGCTGCCGGCGAACCTGCTGGTAGTCGAGGATCGCCTGGCGAAAGTTGTTGCGCTCGGTGAGCCGGGTGAACGGGGCGTCGAACTGGACGCCGGCCGCCATCGAACCGGTCGGCGTGCGGAACTTGGCGGGGTTGTTGCCGACGGTATTCACGCCGCCGTCGACGACGACGTCGAGCCCGGCAAGAAGCGACATGGCGTTGAACTGGATGAGCCGCCACTGGTCGACCAGCGCCGCCCGGTTATTCATCCAATCGAGGCGGTTAGCGCGGGCGATCTCGAAGGCGACGTCGGGATCGAGCGGCTCGATCTCCATCGTCACCGCCTCGATGCGGGCCCGGGCCTGGATGAGCGACATCTCGTCGACCGCCCCGGAGACGTCGGTGACGAGCTTGACGAACGTGTCGGAGGTCTCCCGGAGGTTTTCCGGCGTGATCCGGTCGCGGAGCCGCTCCATCTCCGCCTCCGCCCGCCGGGCCCGGTCGACGAGCTTGGCGAGATCGTCCTCCAGAAGCTTCATCTCACGGACAAACGTGTCGCGCTCGTTTGGCCGCATCCCCGCGAGCCGACCGGCGGCGTTGCTCCGCGCCAAGGCGAGGTCGGTGCTGACTGCCTTCGACTGCTCCTCGACCCGTTCCCGCAGCCCGCCGAGCCGGGCGACGCTCTCGGCGACGAGCTTCTCGTCGAACTGATTCTCCTCCTCCTCGGTCTCGGCGTCGGCCTCAGTCTCGGCCTGGCCGGCGCCGTCTTCGTCCTCTTTCACGTCTGCCTTCGCGACGGATTCCTGCGCCGGTTCATCGTCAAGCCCGATCGCCCGGTCGCCCGGATCGCCGTCGTCGGCTGGAGCACCCTTGGCAGCAGGGGCCGGGATCTCCTCGGCCCCGCGGAGCGCCTCCTCGATGCGCGGGTCGTCGGTCTCCTTCAGATTCTCCTCATCGCCGAACGACCAGGTGGCGAGGAAGTCGCCGAAATCGTTTTGGAGCTTCTGGAGCTCGGGGCTGATGAACTGGAACGGCTTGATGAACGACTCGTCGAGGGCCACCGCCGTGTCAGAGGGAAGGCAGAGGATGTTGACCTTAAAGGCCTCGATCTGGTTGGTGAGCGACGTCTTCGCCTGGAGGAGCCCCGCCCGGCCGGTCTCGACGCTCTGGCGGAGCTGGTCGACCTGGTCGAGGCCGACGAGGCCCGCTTCGAGGTTGGCATCGAGGAGGGCCAAGGCCCGTTCCTGGGCAAAGAGATTCTGCTCGGCGTTGCGGATCTGCTGGCGGGCCTGAAGGAGGCCGAAGAAACCGCCGACGTTGCCGGCACCACCGCCGGCAAACCCCGCGCCGCCGGTGCCACCGCCGCCGACCTGGAGGCCGACACCGTTGCCACCGAAGAACACGCCGCCGATGTTGCCGAAACCACCGACGCCCGTGCCGGTGAACCCGGTGAAGCCGGTGCCGCCGAAGAAGCCGCCGCGGCGCTGGAGCTGCTGCGGCGTGCCGGCCCCGAAGGCGACCTGGAGGAAGAAGCCCTGCCGGTAGAACTGGAGCGTCCGCAGGTTCCCGAGGAGCGCCCGCTCGACGATCGTCAAGGGCTCGAGCGCCACCGACCGACCGGCACGCTGGAGGAGCGGCTGGACAAAATTAAAATTGACGAGCGAGACGTTCGTGTATTTGTCCGGCCCGGCAAACTGCCACATGACCGAATTGACGACGCCGACGACCATCGTTCCGGCACTGGCGAAGTAGCGCCGGGCCCGGAGGTTCGTGGCCGTCGCCCACGTCGTCGAAGCCCCGGCGGCATTGAGCGATCCCCGGTTGGCGTAGGCGGTGCCGTTTCCACCGAAGATTTGGACATCGAACCGGAAGCGCTCCGTGCTCACGTCGAGGGCCGAGAGGTAGAGCGTCTCGAGCTGATCCTGCCAATCGAGCGAGTTCAGATAGGCCAGGCGGATCGCCGACTCGAGCGTGAGCTTGATCGCCCCGCCGTCGGTGATCTCCACCACCTCGGCGATCCGCGCCCGCCACTCGGGGTTGTCGAGCGTCGTCCGATCACCGTTGTTGTGCCACTGCTGCCAGCCCTTCTTCCCGTCGACGCAGTGCATGTAACGGTGCGACGTCGGGTCGTCGGGGGGCATCGGCGGGAAGATCTGGTTGTAGACGTCGTAGAACCGGCTCCGCTCGTCTTGGCGCACGTTGTAGTTGACCGGCACGGCCCAGCGCGGGTCGCACGACTTCTCCGCCAGGAGGGTGCTCACCTCCCGGTCGGCCTGCGTGTAATAGCGGCCGCGCGTGCAGCCTGCCGCTCCGACGACAAGGATCGCCAGTGGGAGAGCGAAGCGGAGAAGCAGAAAGTTTGCTGGGCTGTTCGCCATGACCGGTGGATCCAGGCCCCCCTGGTTCGCGGCCCTCAACGGCTTCCGGGGGGCAGCCGAACCACTCCCCGAGGCATCGGGAAGATCATCGACCCCGCCGGCCATCCGACTTGAGCGGTTCTGCAGGCTGGCGAACCTGGGGCGACTTTGCCGTTGGGAGCGGAAAGTTCGCTCATTCGGCAGAGACCCCCCGACCGATACCGTTTCCCGGGGAGCATCGTGCCCCCCTGGCCTGACATCGTCACGTCATCCCACGGTCTGACCGGTGGATCGTGGGTGGAATCCGAGGCGGTATGAGCCAACCCAACGGTCCGCGAAACACCCCCGCCAT
>JBAWVV010000337.1:0-5018 GCA_037147115.1 Planctomycetia bacterium
GTCGGGCGAGCCGTTGACGGGTTGAAGCGTTCAGATTTGGTGGCTGGCACCTTTTTCCCAGAGACGCTCCTGCCCGTTCGTCCCCGTTTCTGCCCGATTCGTCCCAGCGTCTGCCCGATTCGTCCCTGGGACTGCCCGATTCGTCACTTTTGCCGAAAACTCCAGTTGAAAAATTGCGCTATGGCGCACCACACTTTCGCCTGCTCGGGGTTGTCATTGCCCTGACCAACTCCCGGGCGCATCCATCGGGCGGCACATCGGAGCGATCCGGTGTGCCGCCCGTGGTTCCCTGCCCCAGCCGACGGCTCCCCCTGCGGGGCCTTCTTTCTGGCCAGGGCTTTCCGGCTGCGCCGCCTTGAGATCAGTGGGGGGCGAATTAGTGTGGAGGGGTGCTTCGATCCCTTCTCCCCGCCCCCGGATCCTTTCCATGCGCTCCCCGCTCGCCCTGCGCTTCCTCCTCGTGGCGATCCTTGTGGCGATCCTCGCCGGAGAGATGGCGACCGCCGCCGAAGAGGCTCCGAAGCCCGCTTCGGGCAAGCCCGCCTCGGAGAAGCCCGCTCCGGATAAGCCCGCTCCGAACAAGCCGGCGCCGGCCGCTGTCACCGCCCCCGGGAGCGATACGAGCCTGATCTACAAGTTTGATCCGCTTGCGAAGAAGTCCACCGCGGTGGCCCGCAAAGACATCAAGGCCCAGCATGTCTATCAGCGCTTTAGCCCGGGATTGGGAAAGTGGGTGTGGAGCAAGGCTGCCGCCGATGGCACGCTCCGCTACGCCTTTGGCCCCGGGTCGTCGCAGCCGGCGGCCCTCTTCGACATGCCGGTGTCTTCCGAAGAGCGGACGAAGGCCTTCGAGAAGCAGGCGCCCGAGCTCGCCAAGCGGCTGGCGAGCAATGGCTCTAAGCCGTGCATGCGGCTCGGCGACGACGGGCAGTGGTCGCTGATGCCAGATTCGACGAAGGGGCGGGTGTACGACCTGGAGAGCGGCCAGCGCTTTGAATGGCACGGCGGCAACGTCGTGCCAGTGACGCACGGGGCGGGGAGCAATCTCTGGACGCGGGCCGGCGGCCAGTATCTCCCGGTGGGGGGGAAACGATATTCGGCGCCGCCGAGCTATCAGTGGTGAGCAGCCAGTGATGCGCTGACGGCTATCCCCGTCGGCCGGCGTCGGCAATCCCGACCCCCGCGGCCCGCAGCTCCACCAGGGCATTCGAGGCGGCGCGCTGCTCCGCCTCCTTCTTGTTGCGCCCCCAGGCGGGGGTGTAGCGCTGCTCGCCGATGAAGGCGGAGACGTGGAAGCTCTTGGAATGATCGGGCCCGCTCTCCTCCATCACCTCGTAGGTGGGAGTGACGCCGAAATCGCGCTGCGAGAGCTGCTGAAGGAGCGATTTGTGGTTCGCCCCCTGCGCCCCGCTCGACACCTGCGCGATCTCCGGCTCCATCCACCGGCTCACGAACCGGCGCGCCGGCTCGATCCCGCCGTCGAGATAGATCGCCGCGACGAGCGACTCGAAGAGATCGGAGAGGACCGACACGGGGACGGCGCTGTTGACCGCCAGCCCCTTGCCGACGATGAGAAACTCGGTCAGGCCGAGCTGCTCGCTGATCCGGCCACACGTCTCGCGGCTCACCACCACCGACTTGACGCGCGTCAGATCCCCCTCGAGCGAGTGCGGAAAAATCTGGTAGAGGGTGTCGCAGACGATGAACCCCAAAATCGCGTCGCCGAGAAACTCCAGCCGCTCGTTCGAGGCGAGGCGATGGGCAGCCCCCGAGGCATGCGTGAGGGCGGCAAGGAGGATCGACTCGTCGCGGAAGGTGTGGCCGATCCGCTCCTGGCAGGCGACGAGATCGACTGGCTTGTCCCCCCGGGCCGCAAACGCCCCCGGCTCGCTACCCCGGGAAGGGGTTTTATCGGCCACGGCCGCTGAAGCGGGGAGCGAAGATGGCTCCAACTGGAGCGGCTCGGGCTCAAGCTGGCGCTGCGGCTGGGCCACCCCCCCCCCATCAGCCCGGGGCTTCTTGGCGGCCGCCGGCCGCGTCGCCCGCTTCCTTACGACCCCACCACCAGAGGGGGATTCGACGGCGCGGTCTTCCCCCTCGTCCTGCTTTGTCCGCTTCATCGCTCGCCCACAAGAGACCAACGGCCGCACGATCGGTCGATCGCGGCGTGGGCATCGGTTGGCGGCCGCGCCGCGGCTGAAAGACGCGGCGGGGCTGCCCCCGGTCGACGGACCGGAGCTCCACACCCGCCTATAGTACCTCGGCATGGCCCGGAAGCCCCAGGTGAACTTTTGCCCCCTCTGAACCATCCCCCCAACCCCACCGTACAACTCGGGTGCGTCCACGCCGAACAATCGCGCGGGGCCCGAAACCGAATGGTGGGCCGAATCCCCGTTCGGAGGACCCCAGCCGTGGCGGCCGGCAACCGGCGGAGGAGCCTCCAGAAGCCTCCAAGAGTATCCAGGGGCCCCTCCCGCCGGGCACGCTCTCCAACCAAAAAAGCCGTCACCACGGCCGCCGTCGGCTCCCACCGGCAGCGGCCCGTGGGCGGGCTTGCTCCCTTGTCACTCCCTTTGTCAGCGAAGGAATCCACCATGACCACCATGAAGCGATCCTTGTTCTTTTCGCCCCGATCGGGCCTGGCGCACGCCATTCCGGCGATCGTCGCGCTCGCGGGCTTGGCCCTCGGCTTACCGGCCGGCGTGCCGTCGATTCACTCCATCGCCCGGGGGGAAGAGCCGCCGACGGCCGCCCTCGAGCAGGCCAACGCCCTTTCCCGGGCCTTCCGTTATGCGGCCGAGAAGGCGACCCCGAGCGTCGTCGTTGTTCGCAGCGAGTCGAAGCCGAAGGACGCCCCCCGCAACGAGCGCGGTGGCCGTCGCGGCAACGGCAATCCCTTCAAGGGGACGCCGTTTGAGGACATGTTCCCCGAGGGAGCGCCGGAAGGGCTTGAGTTCAATGGCCCCGACGGGGAAGAAGGGGGCCGACGGATGCCGGGCCGCTCCGGCGTCGGCTCGGGGGTGATCATCGACGCCTCCGGGATCATTCTCACCAACAATCACGTCGTCGAAGGGGCCGACACGGTCACCGTGGAGCTCGCCGACGGGCGCGAATACAAGGCGATCGAGATCAAGACCGATCCGGCCAGCGACCTGGCTGTTGTTCGGCTCGGCGGCGCCGAGAACCTCCCGGTCGCGAAGCTCGGCGACTCCGACAAGATGGAGATCGGCGACTGGGTGATCGCCATCGGCAATCCCTTCGAACTGGAGACGACCGTCAGCGCGGGGATCATCAGCGGCAAGGGGCGGGAGCTGGGCAGCGTGCAGCGGGCCAAGTTCCTCCAGACCGATGCCGCCATCAATCCGGGCAACTCCGGCGGACCGCTGGTCAACCTCGCCGGCGAGGTGGTGGGGATCAACACGGCGATCGCCTCCAATAACGGTGGCTATCAGGGGATCGGCTTCGCGATCCCGATCAACCTCGCGAAGTGGGTCGGCGGGCAGCTCGTCGCCAAGGGGCGAGTTCAGCGTGGCTACCTCGGCGTCCAGATCGGCTCACTCTCCAGCGAGATGGCCTCGAAGCTCGGCGTCAAGGATCGCAAGGGAGTGCTCGTCAATGATGTTGTCGCTGGCTCGCCAGCCGCCGAGGCGGGGGTCGAGGAGCTCGACGTGATCATGAGCTTCGACGGCCAACTCGTCGATGGCCCACGGACGCTTCAAGAGGTGGTGGAGCGCTCCGACTTCGACAAGCCTCATCGGGTGACCGTGCTCCGGGAAGGGAAGAAGTCGGAGCTCGAGATCGCCGTCCGGGCGCTCCCTGACAAGCTCGGCGCCGCGGCGCCGCGCAAGGCCGAACGGGAGGAGATTGCCGCCGAGACCTACTACTCCAAGACCCTCGGCCTCGAGGTTCGCAACAAGGCCGCCGAGCGCGGCGGGGAGGCTGATCCTTACGAGGGCTTCGAGGGGGTCGTCGTCGAGCGTGTCGACGACCAGGGGCTCGCCGACGAGGCGGGGATCGGTCCCACGATGCTGATCCGCAAGGTGGGGCGAAAGTCGGTGTCGACGATCACCGAGTTTGCCGATGCGGTCGAGCAGGAGTCGCTCGAAGAGGGGGTCATGCTCCAGGTGCGCACCAGCCGGGGCAACTCGGTGATTCTCCTCAAGAAAAACTGACCGGCGGCCAGGCTAGCCGGGAATCACAGGGCCGGCCCCGCACCCCGGGGCCGGCCCTTTTTTTGTTATCCTTGATGGCTTTCTTGGTTTTTTCGTCTCTCCACCCACCGGGAAGCTCCATGGCCACGCTCGGCGTCAACATCGACCATGTCGCCACGATTCGTCAGGCCCGCCGCACCGTTGAGCCCGACCCGGTGTGGGCGGCAGCGCTGGCCGAGCTCGGCGGGGCCGATGCGATCACCGTCCATCTGCGCGAGGATCGTCGCCACATCCAAGACCGCGATCTCGAGGTGCTGAAGCGCACCGTTCAGGTGAAGCTCAACCTCGAAGGGGCGATCGCCCCGAATATGGTCGCCATCGCCTGCCAGGTGAAGCCCGATCAGGTGACGCTCGTGCCGGAGCGCCGCGAGGAGATCACGACCGAGGGGGGCCTCGACGTCATCACCCACCGGGCCGCTACGACCGAGGCGGTGCGCCGGCTCCACGACGCTGGGATTGCCGTCTCGCTGTTCATCGATCCCTCCCCCCGGCAGATCGACGTCGCCGTCGCCCTCGGCGTGGCGGCAGTCGAGCTCCACACCGGCAGCTATGCCAATGCCACCACCGCGGCCGGGCAGCGCGAGACCCTCGCCGAGCTGGCCCACGGCGGAGCCCACGCCCGCGCCGCTGGCCTGACGCTCAATGCCGGCCATGGGCTCACCTACCGAAATGTCGTCCCGGTGGCCCGGATCGACGGGATGCACGAGCTCAACATCGGCCACTCGATCGTCGCCCGAGCCGTCCTCGTCGGCTTCAGCCAGGCCGTTCGGGAGATGAAGGCCCTGCTCGCCCCCCTCCCCTTTGGTT
>JBAWVV010000338.1:0-5011 GCA_037147115.1 Planctomycetia bacterium
ACTGGCCCGGCTTGGGGTCGTCGTTCGGTGCTGGCACAACCTTCTCGAAAGGCCGTATCCAGATCGAGCGGAATTGGAGCGGGTTGCCGTGGTCCTGGAGCGATAGCGGCAGGGCTTCGGCGTGTTGTTCATAGCGCGGCGGATCGGCCCAGCTCGTCGTGCCGAGGATCACCGTATCGGCGTGGATCGCCACGCCGTTGTGGAGCACGCTGACGCGGCCGGGCTTGTCGAGTGACCCATCAACGGCGAAGCGGGGACGGGTAAAGAAGATGTCGTAGGTCTGCCATTCCCCCGGCGCCCGGCAGGCGTTCACCGCCGGCGGCTGCTGCTTGTAGAGCGAGCCGCACTGGCCATCGGGGTAGGTGAGCGGGCCGTCGGTGCCGTCCTCGAAGGAATCGAGGATCTGGATCTCGTACTTCCCCATGAAGTAGACCCCCGAATTGCCACGCCCCTGCCCGGCCCCGGCGGCCGGCTTCGGCGTCCGAAACTCGACGTGCACTTGGCAATCGCCGAAGTCATCCTTTGTGGTGATCGTGGCGCCGCTGACGGTGGCAATCCCGTCCTTCACGGCCCACTTCTCACCGCCCTGCCAGGCGTCAAGGTTCTTCCCGTCGAAGAGCACAATCGCGTCGGCGGGAACCGGCGCCGGTTGCTCCGGGGCCGGGCCCGGATTCACCACCCGCGGCCGCGGCCAGGCAATAGCCGACTTCCACTCGCTGCTGGGAAACTTCGTTCCGAGGAGGTAGTCGTGGCGGGAGCGGAGCGATTCGGTGATCCGCCGGGCTTTGGCCTCGGCCGCGCCGATCGACAGGCCGGGGGCGATGCCGGGCCGCAGATGGCCGGCGGCGGAGAGGTAGGCGTCGCGCAGGAGCGTCATCCGCTCGTGGCACTCCGGGAGGAAGTTTGCAAACCATTCCGGCTGCTCTTCGGCAGCCGTCTTCGCGTCGCCGAGGGCCGCGAGCACGCCGCGGCAGATCGCCCACTGGCCGGCGTCGTCGGGATGGACCGCGTCGGGGATGAAGGTGTAGGCAGGGTCGGCCACGCGCTTGGCGTCGAGAAGGGCCTTCATCGGCGTATGGGTGTCGATCACCGTCCAGCCATCGGCCCGCTTCGAGAGGAGCCAGGTCGAGTATGCCTGGAGCACCCCCTCGTAGTCGGCGTCACCGGCGGGGTGATTCGTGCCGGGACGGCCGTCGTAGACCGGCGGCGTGAGGTGGATGATCTTCGCGCCGGTCTTCTCCACCTCGTCGTGGAGCTTTTGCATCCCCGCCTTGTAGGCGGCGAAACGGGTGTCATCGAGCGGCAGATAGACGCCGCAGTTCATCCCGTAGCAGGCGATAACGAGATCGGGCTTCACTACCGAGAGGACGCGCGCCAGGCGCTCATGAACATCGGGGCGGGGGAATTGGCCGGCGGCATGCCCCTCCTCAGAGAGCCCCGAGCAGGTCTCGCTCGGGAGCCCGACGGCGATGACGTCGCCTGTCAGCCCCTTGGCCTCCATCCAGGCCGAGAGCGCCGACACCCAGCGCCCGTCATAGGTGATGCTGTCACCGAGGACGCAGATCCGCTTGGCCGCGGCGAGCATCTCAAGCGGGCCGGCCGCAGCCTCCGCTGCTGGCTCGGCGCCCCGGGCCGCCGCGACCGGGGCGACACCGGGAAGGACCAGGGCCAGAAGCAATGCGGCAACCTGGGCGCAGGAGCCCCCACGGATCGAAGCAAACATAGAATCCCCCCTGATAAAGACCGCTTCCCATGGATGGCAAGCGGCGGATGACGTAGCAATTTCCCGCCGGCCCCGCCGCACCGGACGGGCGGCAGGGCCTGAGGGGCTTGAACCGTGACTACTTTGCCTCGGGCGTCGCCCCTTCGCGGATCGCGAACAGGTGACTCTTGTTGGCGATGTAGAGCGTGCCGCCGGCGACGATCGGCGTCGAGTAGACGCTGTTGCCCATGTTGACCTCGGCGAGGAGATTCTTCTCCGCCGAGAGCTCGAAGATGGAGATGTCGCCATCCTCGTCGCCAACGTAGATCTTGCCGTCGGCGATCATCGGCGAGCCCCAACTCGCTGCCAGCATGTCGTGCGTCCAGAGCGGCTTGCCGGTCTTCACGTCGACGCAGTGAACGAGCCCGCTGAAGTCGGGAATCACGAGCAGGCCGTCCTTGATGGCGACGGTGCCGCAGGTGCGGTGCATCGTCTCATCGAAGTCGAGCTTGCCGTTGCCGTTGGCATCGAAGCCTGGGTAGTGCCAGACGGCGGCTGAATTGGGATTCGGCCGGGCCACCTCCCCCTGCTCCTTGATGACCGCCTGGTTGCGGCGGTGGGGGAGGGGCTTGGTCGGATCGGCGACGTTGACGGCGAGTTCTGGGCTCGTGTCACCGCGCTTCGTCGGGTCGATGCACCACAGGTGGCCGACCCCCTCGCCGTGCTCCGGATCCTCGCCGACGGCCACGTAGACAAGCCCGTCATGGATGACCGGCGTGCCGATGACATGGTTGCGATCAGCGCGGCCGCCGAGGACGTACTTCGATTCCTTCGGATTGGCATCGAACTGCCAGAGGAGCTTCGCCTTGCCGTTGTCACCGCGGGCGTCGAATCCGTACACCCAGCCGTCGCCGCCGCCGAAGATCACCTGCGGGACGTCGTCGATGACGGCGTAGGACGGGCTCGACCACTGGCCGTGGAGGACGTTGGCCCCCGGCGACCCGTCGGCCCACAGCACCTTGCCGTCGCGCTTGTCGACGCACAGGAAGCTCGGAGCGGCGGCGTTGGGGAGATTGAGGTGCCCCTCGTCGACGCCGTTGCTCGTATTGACGAAAAGGAGATCGCCGACGGCAGTGACGCTGCACGAACACATGTTGTGCTGCGAGACACCGAGCTCCTTCATCATGTCGAGGACCCAGACGGTGTCCGACTCATCGGAGCCCTGCATCTTCTCGCCGGTGAAGGGGCCGTCGTTCTCGCCGTCGCGGAAGCCCTCCGTGTCGAGGCATTTCACCTCGCCTCGGCTGGTGACGTACCACAGCCGGTCGCCCTCGACATACGGCGAGCAGCAGATCCCTTGGAGCGGCCAGTCGTGGACGCGGCCGGTGGGGAGCTTCTCGCTCGAATCCTGCCAGACGAAGCTACCGTCGTTGGTGTTGAAGGCAAGAAGACAGCCGAGATCGACGCTCGAAGGATAGCGGCCGATCCAGCCCTTGCCGTTGTTGGTGCCGACGTAGGCCTTCCCTCCGGCGACGACCGGATTGCCGTAGCTCTGGCTACCGAGTTGGGCTACCCAGGCAATGTTCCGGCTCGTCTCCGGCTTCCAGGCGCCCGTTTCGGCATCGAACTGGCCAGGATCCCAGTCGATCGGCAGCGGGCCCGATTCGGGCGTGTTGTTGCGCGAGGCGGATCCGCCCCACTGATTCCAGTCGCTCTCCTCAGCCAGGGTCGGGCTGACGGCGAGCACGCCCGCCACGGCGAACGCGCCCGCCACGGCGAACGCGTCAAGAGACTGGAGAACACTTCGGGATGAAAGACGGGGGCGGGACCTCATGGCTGCTTGTTCCCTGGGGTGACGGGGGAAACCGACACATTGTCGATGAAGATTTCGGAGTCCTTCGATTGGCCGAAGAAACCGGGGCTCCCTTGGAGGTTGCCGCCGGCATGAACGCCTTCGATCGTCCAGACGGGAGGTTCGGCCTCGCCGCGGGGCCAGACCTTGCCACGCACAATCGCCCCCTCGGGCGACGTGCGGGCCTCGAGGACGAGCGTGTACCACTTCCCTGCCTCCCAGGCGAAGGGAACGGTCTTTGAGAAATGGGTGGCGACCTGCGGGGGCCAGGTGCGGAGCTGCAGTTGCTGGCTCGCCCCCATCAGATCGAGCGTGTAACGCTGGGCGATGATCCCCATGTCGGGCATCCGTGCCTTCTCGAGCGCCGCCGGATTACCGAACGCCTTGGCGAAAGCTTCGGCATCGCTGCCGGCCGGTTTGGCCACTTTGTCGGCGGTTGGGGTGGCCGGGTCGCCCGGCTTTCCGACCCCCGATTCCGCGGCGCGGAAGTCGGCCTGGACGCGGTAGTCGTGGAGATCGATCGGCCCGATCCAGCCCTGCGACCGCGTTCCCTTGGCGATCGTCGTGATCTTGACAAGCACCTTGCTGCCGTCGACTTCGCGGACGACGTGCCGGTACCGCATCCCGATCCAGGGAAGGGGGGGCTCCCCCTTCACGACGCCCGTCTTCTGATCCTTGTCGAGCGTGATCTCCTCGAAGTCAAACTTCCACGGCAGCGGCGGCATCGAGCGGATCCGCGCCCTGCCCGCGAGCTTGCCGACCTTGGCCGTGACGATCGCGGCGGCGTGCTTGTCGGCCGGCGCCTTGTAGGTGCCGTCGGCCGCCACCGCGCCGGCGGTCGCGGTGAACTCGGCCGGTGATTCCTTGACGAATCGGCCGGCCGCATCGAAGAGTCGGGCCTTAAGCTTGATGGTGCCGCCGGCGGCTACCTGGACCTCGGCCGGGACAATCTGCACCCAGGCCGGTTCGCCGGGCTTGCCGGCCGTGGCTGCGGCCACCTTCTGGGCGACGGTTTCGACGGCCTCGTCACTCCCCTTGGCGTCGGGCTTGCCGATGCAGAGTAGCCGTTCGCCGGTCGTCAGATAGATCCGACCATTCCAGGCGATCGGAGAGGCGGTGACTTCGTCAGCATCCGGGAGCCGCATCCGGTTGACGAACTTCAGACCATCGGCCGTCGGGGCGAGAACGTGCCAGCCGCCGGTCGAGCAGACATAGAGCTTGCCATCGGCGACCAAGGGGCTGCCGCGGACGATCGTGCCGAGGAGTTTCTGTGGCTTGCCGACCGGTTCGCCGGTGGTCTTGTCGAAGACGAAGACCTTGGCGCCGTCGTCGATGAAGTAGATCCGTTCCCCGATGATCACTGGCATCGCCCGGCCGTCCATCACCCCCTTCTTCTGCCACTTCACGGCCGCGGCCGTGATGTCGGTGTTGGGAGCGGGGGGACCGGCCGGAGGCCC
>JBAWVV010000339.1:0-4967 GCA_037147115.1 Planctomycetia bacterium
GCGGCGGCGGGCCGTTTTGTGATCTCTTCGCAACCCTCGGCGCCTGGCCGGCCGACCGGCCGCCGCCAGTGCTCCCTCCGTCGGATTGGATCAGCAGGCTCGCGCGTGTTCGCCGCGGGAGCGTCGTCCATGGAACGTTCCTCGGGGAGCCTCCGGACGCCACCGCCCTCGACCGTCTCGCCCGCCACCGCGACCGGCTCGGCGTCGTCGTCTGTCCGCGCACAACCCGGCTCCTCTCCGGTCGGCTCCCGCCAGTGCGGCAATTCCTCGCCGCGGGCGTCCGCGTGGCGATCGGCACCGATAGCCGGGCGTCGAATCCCGATCTCTCGGTCCTCGCCGAGGCCCGCGAGCTCGTTGGCTCAGGCGCCGTGTCGCCGGCTGAAGCGCTTCCGATGCTCTCGCGCGACGCGGCGTGGGCTCTCGGCTACGAGCACCGGGCCGGTTCGATCGCCCTCGGCCGCCCTGCCGATCTCGTCGTCCTCGCCCCCTCCGGGCCGTTCACCGATCCCCTCGACGCGATCCTCCGCCCCGACACCCGCGTCGTGGCCACGCTCCGGGTGGGCCGAGTCCTCCACGGCCACCTCGCCGGCGGGTGAAGTCGGCGAAGGGGGCTCAGGGGCTCTCCGCGGTAACGCTGCTTCAATGTCCGAGTACCGGTGGCTGTAGAGGGAGTGGCCCTCGGGATTGGAAAGCGGGTGGGTGATCCTGCTCGACACCCGCAACTGGGGCTGGTGGGGCCACCTCGGCGAGTGGCCTCCGCAAGGACTCACGCAACGCAATAAGTTGTGTTCGGACACGACGCCCTGCATCTTGCTGGGACATCTCTAGTGCGAGCCGACATCGAGACGGCGATCGCACTGGCAGCGTCACGTCTTGTGAACTCTGGGGTAACGAACAGAAGAGGATTCTATGTTTCCGTTGACGGGGTCCCCATAGCGTTTCGGCTATTCGTTGTTGATGGAATCGTTAGACTCGGCACCTCTATACCCAAGTAAAATACTTTCGGCTTGTACAACGGAGATCATTGATCGCGTTGAAGTCTCTACAAAGAAGAACACCGAGAAACACCATGGACAACTCCGAGTGGCGCTCCCCCAGCGACTACGAACGCCAGGTTATGGCAAGATTGTTGTCGGTTGAATTTCCTGGAGTGCAAGAACTGCGCACACAGTTAGCTGCCTGTCTCGTGAAAACATCTGGCGGATATGGCACTGTGAAGATTCAATCAAAGTGTCCTCTGGCGGCGAAGGTCGTCGATCGGGTTCCTGTCGAAGCGGTGGCAGATGATGCCGACGGCTATGGCATCCACTATCTGCTCCATGTCATTGATGGTTTTGCGGAAGAGCTGGAGGTATTTACCGAAACATTGCTCGACATCATCAAGACACCAGATCCGAGTTCGTTACGAGTGGAAGTGAATTCTGCAATTGACCCCGATCTGAAAAAGCGATTCGGGATTGAATGAAGCGCTGGCCCAAGAACCTGGGCGCTCCACAAAGATGGCACGGTGGCATAACTCGCTAGTTTGTCTTTCGTCCAACCAGTCCTTTGCGGTCGCCAAGACGAGAACCAGCCGGCCGCGGTGGCCACCAGACCTCGGAAGGCGAGGTCTGTACCCAAGGAAATAGCGGTGGGTTTCCGAACGCGGAATAGCTGCTCCGCTGCTGAAAAGAAGCCATTCCGGAAAGCGGATGGGGTGGGATTCGAAGCGGTTTCCGTAACTCCTGGTGGTAGCAGCAACTTACGTCACGGCGACTTCGGGTGCGAAGCAAAAGGCGAAGCAGTTTGCACCCCTGCCCTTTCTTGTGGTGGTATAGCCGGAGCGTCTACTGCCCAAGCCGAGCGACTGGACAGCCTCATGGAGGCCGAGGCGATCCCGCACGAGGTGGCTGAACTGGCCGCCATCTGGCACCGCCTACCCACTGCCGTCCGGGCTGGGATCGCGGCCATGGTGCGGGCCTCGGGAGGGTGAGGCTGGGTTGGGCGACGAGGGATCGGTTAATGCTCCAAGGATTGATCGGCAGTCATCATCGCCTGCAGCCGACGCGGACCTCGTCGCCTGGAGACGAGCCCTTTCCCACGGCTGCCACGCGGATTCAATTCCCTCCGCCGCCAAATTGAATCCCACCTCGAACCGATTCCTTGACGGAAATGAAAGCTTGTCCTACGGTGGATTCCAGGAGGGGGGATGTGCCCTCTCCTGAGAGGTCTTCCGAGCAGAAGTCAAGTGAACCGGCGAGACACCAAAAAACCTCCCCGTACGCACGCTCCTTTGCTCGCCGTGATTGAGCGCCTCGAATCCCGGGCGATGCTTGCCGGATTAGGGCAGGATTCCCTGAGCGGCTTGGGATCGATCACGGCTGTCTTACTGCCTGGTGTCTCCTCTCCCCCTGGAATCGTTTTCAACGGTGGCAGCCCCACGCTCGGCTCGGCAGCAGGCACCGGTGGTTCGCAATCAAATGGCCCGGTGCTCCAGAGCGGCTCGGGATCGGGAACCGGTTCATCCACCAGCGGGAGCGGCAGTTCCGCCCCGAATGGCCCGGTGCTCCAGAGCGGCTCGGGATCGGGAACCAGTTCATCCACCAGCGGGAGCAGCAGTTCCGCACCGAATGGCCCGGTGCTCCTGGGCGGCACGGGATCTGGGACCGGTTCATCCAGCAGCGGGGGCGGCAGTTCCACCCCGAATGGCCCGGTGCTTCAGAGCGGCTCGGGATCGGGAACCGACTCCACAACTTCCACCGCTGGAGGCAGTCCCGATCCAAACAGTCCGGTGCTCTTGTCGCAGTACACCGGAGGCTCAAACGCTGGCACGCAGGGCAGCGGCACGGCTACTGGGGGCACACTCAGCGGAAGCGTTCTTTGGCTCTTGTACGGCGCCGGACTGGGGGCTGGTTCCTCTTCCTCTGGGGCCAGTGGTGGTTCTTCGTCGAACCTCTTGACACTTTTGTCGCAGTACAACGGCGGCTCAAACGTTGGCGGTCAGGGCAATGGCACCGGTGGCACGCTGACGAATGCCGATCTGTGGGGTATGTACTGGTCAAGTGCTGGGGCCGGTTCCTCGTCGTCCAGCTCCGATGAAGGCTCTCTCACGAACGACCCGACCATTTTGGCTCAGTACACCGGCGGCTCGGGTATCGGCCGCATCACTCCGCTCGTCTACCAGTTCGGGAGCGACGATGGCCCCGGGTTCGTCTCGGGCGTGTGGAACAGCGATGACGGTGCCTTGCAGTTCGTACCCGTTGCGGATACCGGGACCGGGCAAACTGACGAGGGCACGTCCGCCGGCACTCAAACCTGGGACGGACCAGTGGCTCCTCTCGGCGACAGGACATACCTTGTGTGGGACGACAGCTTTGGGTGGCAAATCGTCACTGATCCGCCCCCGAAAGCTTCGCCAAAGAATGGCGATAAGACCGAGGGCGAACAGCGTGACTTGTCGGCCGGCTCCACCGGAACCGTCACAGGCGGCTTAATAGAAGAGAAGCTCCCAATAGCCCGCGCAGAGACGGAGAAGTTCCTGACCGACACAGCCCGTGATTTGGCCATCGCGTTAGCGTTCGCTGGAATTGGCCGGATTGCAACTGCTCGAGCTTCCCAATATGTTCCCACTAGCGTTGACCCGAATAAGTTTAAGTACATCTTCGGTGAAGTCACGTCGAACCCGCACAACCAAGCGCGTTCACTTCAAAACGCCGCGCAAATGAATCGAATTGGCATACAAAACACCGCAGAAGGCTGGAAATACCTGACGCAACATCTCCAGCAGATAGCACAGGACTCAGCAAATGTAGTTCGGACAATCCGGAAGACGCTACCAGACGGCAGTACCGTCACGCTGGAAATCCGCGAATCACTTCTTTCTGGACCGGGCGGCTTCATGAAGCTCGAATCCACATGGGAGATTCTTGCCGACGGAACGCGCCGCCTCAGCACCGTCATGCCATTTGGAGGATAAAGATGGAGTACCCAGCGGAACTGGAACTTTTTGAATTCTTCGAAGTGGAACCCGTTGTCGAGAACGACGTTTACGCCTACACGACCTCAGACGACAGCGGCATATCACTTACATTATCATTTAGCACTGCGGACGATTCCCTACAAACGTCGCTCCAATTTGCTGGAAGGGTCATCGCTGTCATCTGCCATGAGGGCATCACTCGGCTTACGATCCGCGAGGACGTTTTGACGTGCGAGTTTGTGCAGGAGGATTCACGCGTCACCCTGACGGCACGCACGCGCCCGCAGATCCATGTTGAGTGGAGCGGCTTGCGAACGGTTTGAGAAGCTGGCCTGCCTTGGAAATCCTGATTCAGGCGGCTCACTGGGCGGCCTCTCCCGATTTCGGAAGGAGCACGCCTGATAGCTCGGTCCTCAGGTGGTTCCCAAGACCAGCTGGATACCAGGGTTGGTGGGCCTCGATCGCTGATCACAGCCCGCTTCATCCGCCGGTGTTCAGACCGGCGATCCGGGCCGCCGCTCTCGGAGACTCGCTGCGTTTTCTCGCTAAAAACAAAACGGATGGGGTGGGATTTGAAGCGGTTTCCGTAAGCGCCTGTGGTAGCAGCAACTTACGTCGCGGTGACTTCGAGAGCGAAGCAAAAGGCGAAGCAGTTTGCCCCCCTGCCCTCTTTGGCGGCGGACGAGCTGCGGCGACGGCCGACCAAGCCGAGCGATTGGGCAGCCTCATGAACGCCGAGGTGATCCCGTCCGAGGTGGCTGAGCTGGCCTCCGTCTGGCACCGTCTGCCTGATGCCGTCCGGGCTGGGATCGTGGCCATGGTGCGGGCCTCGGGAGGGTGAGGCTGGATTGGGACGACGAGCGATCGCGGACTGCTCCAAGGATTGATCGGCAGACGTCATCGCCATTGGCAGGCCTGAACCTCATCGCCGGGCCCTCATCGCCTTGGTAGGAGCCCTTTTCCGGGGCTGCCACGCGGATTCAATTCCCTCCGCCGCCAAATTGAATCC
>JBAWVV010000340.1:0-4960 GCA_037147115.1 Planctomycetia bacterium
CCACCATGGGCGATCGTGCAGTCGCGGATCGTGTTCTCGGTGACCCGGGCGATCGGGCGCCCCCCCGCCGCGGTCGCCCCCACCATCACCCCGCCGGCTCCCAGATCGAGCAGTTCGCAGCGGTCGACGAGGCAGCGGCCGCAGCCGACGCCAAGCGCCAGGCCGTACCGGCCGACATGCCGGATCCCACAACGGATGAACTGCACGTCGCGAGCCCCGGTGAGCGAGACCGCGGCGCCGACGTTGAGATCCCCCTGCGCCGCCGACTGGCCGCGCGGGGGCATTGCCCAGTTGCCATGCGTAAACGACAGGCCGACGAAGCGGATGTGGTCGACCGTCCCTCCCGGGACCGGCTCCCCCCGCACCGACAGGAGCGTGTCGACGCGCGGCGCCACGACCTCCGTTGTTTCCGGATCCTCGCCATCGAGGGGGCAATAGGTAAGCGTGCCGCTGGAAACGTCGAAATACCACGATCCCGGGCTCCCCAGCGCCTCGCGGACATTCTCGAGCCGGTAGCGCGACCCCGCGGCGAGGGCCCCCCAGGGATCGAGGCTCGACGTCGTGCCGACGAGTTGCACGTTGGCCGTGGCGCTTTCTTCCCCCGCCTCGATCGCCGCGATCCGCATCCGCGACATCGACCACTGATGCACCGCCACGACCTCGATCGCGTCGCGTTGACTCCACTCCCGGAGGATCTCCCCGGCGGCGGCCGCGAACCGGTCGTGCCCGCGCCCCTCGGCGGCGGGCGACGGCGGCAAAGCCGTGCCGATGGTGAACCATCCCTCGGCCGGCAGCGTCGGCCGGAAGCGGCGCTGGCCATCGACGAACAACTGCGTGAACCGCCACTTTCCCCCCTTCAGCTCGGGGAGGACAGCGCTCCAGCGCGGCCGGCCATCGACCTCCGTGACGGTCCAGCCGGTGATCCGCCGCCCGCCACTGAAAGTAGGGTGGGCATCCTCGGCGGCATGGATGATCGTCGGCGACTTCTCACCGGCACTGTCCTCGGCCGTGATCAGGAGCGTGTCGGCGAGCTCATACCGGCCATCGGCCACCTCGATCGTGATCGGCGCGGGGTTGGCCCGCCGCTTCCGCAGATCGCGGACGAGGTCGAGGGCGCGGCGGAGCGTCGCCACCGGCCGCCCCAGGCGACCATCAGCCGCGTCATCGCCAGCGGGAGCGACATAAAACTCCGCCGGCGCCGCCTGGATCTCCCCTCCGCAGCCCCACGCACTGGCGAGAACCCCAGCCGCCATCATCAATCCGCCGAAAATCCGCTCGCGCCATCCGCCGTCGATTCGCATGAAACCCCTCGCTCACCTGCCCGTAGACCGTTTGAGGCATCGTCTCGGACTTCCGCCTGCGGCGTCAACCGACCGGTGCCCCCGACACGCTTTGCCGCTCATCCCAGGCCGCGGAAGTTGGGGCGCAGCCTCATGCTCCCGTCCGCGAGGCGCCCGAGGATGCCGACGAGCTCGCCGTCGGCATCGACCGCCGCCGCCAGGCTGCCGGTCACCGTGTCGGCCGGGAGCAGGCCGCCGCGAACCGCGGAATCGAGGCTCGCTCCAGCGAGCGTGACGCGCGGCAGGTGGGGGATGGCCGAGAGCGGGGGGAGGAGCACTGCGGATATCGTCTCCGGCCCGATCGATTCCAGGGCCACCGCGTCGCCGAGGCCAAACGGACCGACGCGGGTCCGCCGCAGCGATGCCATCAGGGCTCGCGTTTCCAAGGCCAGCGCCAGATCGCGCCCGATCGCGCGGATGAACGTGCCGGCCGAACATTCGATCTCGACGTCGAGACACGGCCACCGGTATCCGGTGATCTCGAGCCGATCGATCCGCACCGGCCGGGCTTCGATCTCCACCGGCCGCCCCTGACGCGCCAACCGGTAGGCCCGCTTTCCGTCGACATGGATGGCGGAATAGTCGCAGGGGCGCTGGAGGATGTCGCCACGGAACGCCGCCGCCGCCGCCTCGAGCTCGTCCCCCGTCGGCACGCGCGGCTCCGGCTCGACCTCGGTCGGTGTCTCGAGGTCGTCCGAGGGGCTCCAGCGCCCGAGGAGAAACGTCGCCGCGTAGGCCTTGGCCTGGGCGTGGAGATGGTCGACGAGCTTCGTCGCCTGCCCCAGGCAGACGACAACCACGCCGCTGGCAAGCGGATCAAGTGTGCCGGCGTGGCCGACCGTCTTCATGCCCGCGGCCCGCGCCACGATATCAACCACCCTCCGGCTCGTGATGCCGGGGGGCTTGTCAACCGGGATCACACCCGTGAATGGGAAACGCATAGAGCTCCGCGACATCCTCGACCGATTTTCCCGCCAGCCGGACGCGCGACGCAAGCGCTGCCGGATCGTCCACCGCCCCGGCAACGAGCCGGTCGAACTTGAGATCGACGAGCGTCTCGGTGGCCGCCTGATCGGAGCGGGCATGACCGAGCGGGTAGCACACCAACCCGCTCTCGAGTCGCCCGAAGGCGGCGTGATCGATCGTCACGCTGGTGGGAATCCCGTCAGGATAGCGGGCGTCGTATTCCGGGCCACCGTGGATGATGGCCATCTTGCCGATCAGCGCCGCGATCCCGGGATCGGCGATCCGCTCCGCGTCGTAGTCGTCGGGGAGGAGCATGAGCTCGTTCCACCCCGGCGTCGTGCCGCCGGCCAACGCCGCGCCGCCGGCCGTGGCCGTGGCACGGGCCTTTAGCAGCGTCCGGGCGAGAATGTAGGGGAGCGAGTGATCGGCCGATTGCCGCGTCGTCGGCGTCCGCTTGGCGGGGTCGGCGATGATCGAGAAGGCCGGCTCGTAGATCGCCACCTCGACGCGGCGGATTCCGTCTGGATCGGCCGCCAGCCCCGGACAGCGGGCGAAGAGATCGACCAGTGCCTGCAGCGCGCCGGCCGACTGGTGCTCGTAGAGCCCGAGCTTGAAGTGCATTGAGTGGATCGCGAAGGCGTCGCCGCTGAGCCCGAGTTCGAGATCGAACGGGCTCTGGCCATCGGGGCAGGGGACGTTCCTGCGGTAGAGCGCGAGCGGATTGCGGAAGATATCTTTCGGCCCGATGAAGCCGGCGAGTGAGCGCCTGGCCGCCGACACCGCCACCTCTGCCGACAGTGCCGCCGAGGCCCCCTTGCTGTCGGAGAGCTGGTGGCCGGCGCGAATCGCTCGGTAGGGGACGTAATGGGCGACGACCATCCCGATCGCCGACTCGATCGCGTCGACATCGCCGCCGAGGGCCGCCGCACAGGCCGCCGCGGAGGCGACCGCGCCGTGGTGAACGTGGTCGATGGCGTAGGCCCGCAGCGGAAAGACCTCCGCCAGCCGACCGCGGATCTCGTCGATCAAAAGCATGACGCGGAGGGTCTGGTCGCCGTCGAGCCCCGCTTCCCGCGCTGCCGCGAGGGCCACGGGATAGAAATCGTTGTGGCCGAACTCCCCAGCCGTCCGCCCCTTCGCGGCGTCGTGGCCGAAGTTCGTGCCGTTGGAATCCCACTCGCGCACCGCAGCGGCGTCGGCCGCCACCCCCTTCTCGATTGCCACCGGCCGACGCGCCCCGAAGCACATCGCCCCCCGGCTCCCAACGGCAGGGGCTGACGCCAAGGCCTCGCGCCGCAGCACCGTCGGTGCGTTGGCCCCCCGGGCGAGGGCCGAGACGCCGCAGCCGACGCTATCGACATGGAAGCGCTCGAGGAGCCCGAGGGTCCGAGCGCCGACCGGCTGGGGATGAAGGAGGAAGTCGCGGGCGTAGTCCGCCAGCCCGCGGGCCTGGTTGGTGTCGGCGGGGAGGAGGCGGGTGGAGCCGGTGGTTCTCCGGGAAACGGAATGGGGCATGGGAGGTCGTGCGGCTGGCGGGGATCCGGTCGTCAAAAGAACCGTGTCGACAGTTGTAGCCGATCGCCCCAGAATGAAGGGGAAGGCCGCGGGGCTTGCCCGCCGTTCACCGCCGGTCCCTTTCCTTCTCATCCCCCCTGCATCCCCGATGGAACCAGCCCGGCTCGGACCGTACTCCATCGGCGCCCGGCTCGGCCGTGGCGGGATGGGGGCGGTCTACGAAGCCGTCGACGCGATCACCGGCACGACCGTCGCCGTCAAGGTGCTCGCGGCCCACCTCGCCGACGACCAAGGGCTGAAGGCCCGCTTCCGCGCCGAGATCGACACCCTCAAGGAGTTGCGGCACCCCGGCATCGTCCAGCTCCTCGCCTTCGGGGAGGAGGGGGACCAGCCGTACTTCGCGATGGAGCTGGTGCGGGGGAAGACGATCGAACAGACCCTCCGTACCGGCCGCCGGTTCACCTGGCAGGAAACCGTCGCGGTAGCGCTTTCCGTCACCCGGGCGTTGAAGGTGGCGCACGATCATGGGGTCGTCCACCGCGACCTGAAGCCTTCCAACATCCTCCTCACCGACGACGTTCCGATCGGCGCGGGGGTGAAGCTCGCCGACTTCGGGATCGCCAAGCTGTTCGGCGGTGTGGCCCACACCGCCCATGGCAACATCGTCGGCACGGCCGAATACATGGCTCCCGAGCAGGCATCGGGCCAAGGTGTCGACCATCGGGCCGATCTCTACGCCCTCGGCCTGGTGATGTATGCGATGCTCACCGGCTGGCCTCCGTTTCGCGGAGGACAGGTGACGGAGGTAATCGAGAAGCAGCGCCACACCCCCGCCCCGCGCGTGGCCGCCGCGGTCCCGTCGGTGCCTCCGGAGCTCGACACGCTCATCGACCGTCTCCTCCACAAGGATCCGGCGGCGCGCCCCGGCAGCGCCCTGGCGCTGGCGCGGCTCCTGACGGCGATCGGCACGCTCGTTCCCGCCACCGACGAATCCGACCCGGCGGGGGACAAACTCGTCATTGCCGATCTCGCCCTCCAGTCGTCGCAGCCGGCGCCCCCCGGGCGGACGGAGGATTTCACGACCGTCTTCGGAGCCGCCCCCGCGCCGGCCGCGGCCGGCGCGGGGGCGGCTCCGAAGA
>JBAWVV010000341.1:0-4934 GCA_037147115.1 Planctomycetia bacterium
CGGGCCCGCACCGGAAGCGGAAGGCCGACCCGCACCCAGGGCTGCCCCAGCACCCGCCGCGGACCACGCGGGAGAGGTGTAGTGCAAACTCATCGTCCCCTCCTCCCCAAGCAAATCCGCGCCACTCACAGCCATCCGCACGGTAGAGATAGTTGTAGGGGGGCCACACGCCAGCCCCCCACTCCCAAACATTCCCATCCATGCCGACCAAGCCAAACGCGTTTGGCTCCGGTCGGTCGCTGGCAGGAGAGAGAGGGTCGTCGACTGCGTGTGTCCGTCCCCCCGAGTTTGATTTAATCCACGCCACGTCCGCGAGCGCCGCTTTATCGTCTCCATTCCAATATTCGGTCTCCGTGCCCCCCCGGCAGGCATACTCCCACTCGATCTCCGTCGGCAGCCGGACGCGCCACGGCGAGCCCTCCTTATCAAGCCACGCCGAGAGCGCCTCGCACCACAGCCGGGCGTCATCCCAGCTCACCCGCTCCACTGGGAGCCGATCGCTCCCCTCTTGCTTGCTCGGCGATTCGTTCCACGTCTCCCCGTCTTGCCGTTTGGTTCCGGCCAGCCCGAGCCCTCGAACCACCTGCCGATATTCCCCCTGCGTGACGACATGCTTCCCCAGCCAATACTCCTCCGCCACCGTCACCAGGTGCCGCGGCTCCTCGTCGGAGCTGCCGCTCCGCGCGCCCATCCGAAACTCCCCCGCCGGGATCCGGCAGAAGGGCATCGCCAACGGCTCCCCTTCGGCGGGCACCGGCAGATCGAGGGCGAGATCGTCGGCAGCGCGAGCGCTTCGCTTCCCCCCGGTTTTTCCCTTCCCCCTCATCGCTGCGGCTCCTTGCCTGCCCGATCCCCGCGTCGATCGACGTCTCTGAAGCGACGCGCCAGAAGCGACGCCGCGGGGGAGAGTTTAATCCCCTCTCCGGGGGTTCGTGACCGGGGCCCGGCGCCGGGGGCCCGCCGCACCTTGCCTCTTCCGATCGACCCCCCATTTGCGGAACCCTCGTGGTGAGGGTATGTTCCCGGAATGAGTGCTGACGGCGAAACACGGCGCGACGGATTTTTCGGCTGGCTGTTCGCCATGCTGGCGACGATGTCGCTCCTCCCCCTCGGCATCACCTCGACCAACGGCCCGTCCTCGGCCAGGCCACCGGCCGCGAAGGAGGCCGAAGGGGCGCACGAGGATCCGACCAATGCCGACGACCCCGCGGAAACGACCAGCCTCGACGAAGCCATCCTCAGGTCTCTCGGGGTGTGGAAGCCGACGACCAAGGGCAAGAGCAAGGGCAACAGCAAGGATCCGCCACCCCCGGATCCCCTCAACGCCATTCTCCAGTCTCTCGGGCTGCCGAAGTCCCCGAAGCCGAGTGACAAGAGCAAGGGTCCGCCAAGCCCGGATCCCCTCGCGGTCATCGCGAAGCTCGGAAAGAAAGTCACGATCGAGCCGCTGATCCTCTGCGTGGCCGACCCGGAGACTTCAGCCGTCGGCTTCCGCTTCGATCTCCAGATCGATGCCCTCCAAAAGGCGCTCGGGGCCGATGAGTATGTCCTCGATCAGTGGAGCCTGCCGTGGATGGAAAAGAAATCCGCCTTGGGTAAGCCCGGGCTGCTCGTCTTCCGGAAGTCGGAGAAGGATTGCATCCAGCAAAATCTGATCCTCGTCTACCTCGTCGGCGAATGGATCACGTCCGGGATCGACCGGGAGGCTTTCCGTGCGGCGCTCCTTCACATCAAGCGACTCGAGGCGAAGGCCCAGGAGGCCACACCCACCAAGCGGCTCCCGATCCTCGGGCCGATGTTCACCGGCTCGGTCGATTCGCTCGGCCTGGCGCTCCAGCACGACGCGACGATCTGGCCGAAGCGGGATCCCGTGATCCTCAACTACAGTGCCATGAAGGTCGACCTGGCGCGGCTCAAAGCCCTCTCCCGCCGATTCGACCTCCCCTACGGTGAGACCATCCTCAGCACATCGGCGATGTGGGAGGGGCTCTCCGAATATCTCGATCGGATCTACGGGAAGAAACCGAAGGTCGCCTGGCTGAGTGAGACGGGCACACTGTTCGGCCTGAAGCGGCTGCACCTCGACCGCACGTATTACCCGTTCCCCACCGGGATCTCCAAGGTGCGCGACGCCTATGCGAATACCACGAGCGGCGAGAGCAAGCAGAAGCTTCCAGTCGGCGCCACCGACGGCACGATCCTCCGGTTTCCATCAATAGACAAAAAGG
Source organism: Planctomycetia bacterium (assembly GCA_037147115.1). Taxonomy (GTDB): domain Bacteria; phylum Planctomycetota; class Planctomycetia; order Pirellulales; family UBA1268; genus QWOP01. The sequence goes on from JBAWVV010000341.1 coordinate 2,229, forward strand.
CCGACGACGTTCTTCACCGGTTCGATCCCGGCATGCAGGCCCCGTACGCAGAGCTGGCCCTTCGCCAGATCCTCCTCGACATCGCCCGCAACGACTACGACGTCGTCGGCATCACCGCCACCGATCACCGCGATCGGGTGTTCCTCGCCCAACAGGTCCGGCGCTATGCCCCTCGGGCGCAGCTTGTGCTCCTCGGTGGGGATCTGGCCTACGAGCATCCCGACTACCGGCAGGCGCTGCGGGGCACGATCGTCGCCTCCACCTACCCGATGTTCCCCACGAACCAACAATGGTCGGTTCGGGAGGATTCCAAGTCACGGTACGTCTTCGCAAACCACACAGGCTACGCCCTCTTTAATGCCGTCTCTGCCGCGATGGTGATTCAGCGGGATCCAGACGCCTTCGACAGCGACTCCGCGATTCTCACCGTCAAGGAGAAGGAGAAGATTCCCTTCGTCGAGTACGGACCGCCACACGATGACGGCACAAGCGAGGAGACTCCACAACCCCAGTCCCCTCCGCTGTGGATTTCCGTCCTCGGCGATCAGGGCGTCTGGCCGGTGCAGAGCACGACGTTGGCGGACAAACAAACGAAGTTGCTCATCAAGGTGAAAAGCGATCCTCTTCCAGCCCAAGGAGCCGGGGACGATCGTGAGTCTTCCATGCCCCACGACACCCATGACACGCATCCGTTTTCCCTCCGCTTCATTCTTCTCCTCCAGGCCGTGGCCGCCGGGCTGGCCTTCTGGGCCACCGGGGGATTCCTGCCACCGGGAAGGCCAGTGGCGGCGAATGCGGAAATCCGGGCCTGGATCCAGCCGATGCGGGAATGGTGGTCGAACCCCGCCCTTCTCGGTCACTACGACTCCCCCAAGGCGCGGCGACTGTTCGTGCCGATGCTCGTTGGGCTCCTGGCTCTCTGGCTCCAGGTCTTCGTCTGTGGCATCCACATGTGGTCGCTGTTCGTTCTCAACGCCAACCAGTCAGGGGCGTGGATCGTCGTCCTTTTCCCTTTTCTGATCGCGGGTGCCGTGCTTCTGTTCCCCATGACCCTGCCGATCCGGCTCTTGCTCGGGGTCATCTTCTCCGTCGTGGTCGTTCTGCCGTGGCTTTTCTGGGGGTGGATGTTCCCGCACTCCTTTCCCGGCGGCGGAGTAAGCGTGGGCTTTGCCCTGCTTGCCTTGTTGGCGGGGATGCTCCTTCTCCGGGCGATCGTAGACACGGTGGCCCGGAGGCGGGCGAGCGACCGGAAGCATGCGATCAGCCAGTTCTGGGAGAACGTCCTGGCCGTCTTGGTGATTTCCCTCACCGCGGCCGTCATGGTGGGGGTCGCCGTCTTTCTGCGGCTGTCTGACACCTGGCTCCCCTGGCTGACGACCTCCTCCTGGGTCTTCAACGGCGTGTCGCCGCTCCTCCCCTTGATCACGGCCTGCCTGGGGATTGAAGTGCTCTGCCGCGCAGAATTGATGCGCTGCTGGCTGATCGAGACGTCATTCGTGGGGAGATCGGCGGGGAGAGCCGGCGCCGAAGGACGTGACACGGAACGCAAGGAGAAGGACGAGCTCTCCTATCCGGTTTCTGGCAAGGACGTCTCAACGCTCGTTCGGCAGGCCGTCCATGGGCTGCTGTCGGAGCTCATGCCATCGATCTCGGGGGCCAGGACCGACGGCGAAAAGACCTCCGCCTCCCGCGAGCCGGCCCCCCATGCCTATCTCCTCTGGATCGGCTTCTGGCTGTTCGTCCTCTGGCTCTTGACGCTGTTCTTCCATGTCCGGCCGGTCTATCCGTGCTACTGGATCAACGTCGCCATCGTCTCCCTGATCCTCTTCGGCTATCTGTCGTGGGGCGTGATCTTCGTGCAACTCGTCGCCCTTCGCCTCCGGTTCTTCAAGCAGCTCCGCGCGTTCCAGCACGAGCTCGATGCGCCGCAATCAAGGCTCGCCGCCGGCTTCGAGGCCACGAGGAGCCCGCGCGACGTTTGGCTGGGGCGGCTCCTCTATGGCAGCCAGGACTCGGTTCAGGCCGGCGCGGCGGCATTCGACAGCGACGACTCAACGGAATCGGCGGCGGAGGACGACCCGGCTGACGACGCCGCACGGCAGCGGGCCATCGGCATCAAGCGATGGGTGACCTTCGTCGGCACCCAACTATTGACGGAATCGGCGGCCGAGGGCGACTTGGCTGCCGCCGCCGACGCCGCCTCACGGGAGCGGGCGATCGGCATCAAGCGCTGGGTGGCCTTCGTCGGTGCTCAGCTGCGGATCACGATCGTCGGCCTCGGGTTCGGTGCGATCCTCCTCTTCGTGGCGATCTCCAGCCTGCCGTTCCAGCCGCGGCCGTGGTTCCAATTCACCGCCACGCTGTCGTTTGTCGCCATCGGCATCGCCGTCGTGACGACGTACGTCTCCGTCGATGCCAACGAGGTCTTGAGCCGGATCGCCGGCACGACGGCGGGGAAGGTTTCGTTCGATTGGGCGCTGATCGCGAAGCTGGCGCCGTGGGTGGTCATTCCACTGGTGATGGTGATCGGGCAGACGTTCCCGGAGCTGTGGAACTGGTTCGGCGTGGCGCTCGAGTCGTGGCGGGGGCCATGACCGGTGAGTGAGGGGCTGAATTGCCTCCCCGCCGCTGCTTCGCTCATACTGCGGCGCTGGCGCCGTCGCGCGACGTGTCTCCTCCGCGACTGCCCGGCACGGGCACGACCGC
>JBAWVV010000342.1:0-4933 GCA_037147115.1 Planctomycetia bacterium
CCTTCACCCTCCGCCCTGATTCCCGATGCCCCCGCCCATCTCTCTCCCAACGCTCCGTTCACCGGCTGGCCGCCGCATCTCGGCGGGACTGGTGATGATCCTCGCCCTCGGCCTCGCCGTCGGGGCCACGCTCGGCGATGCCGCCCAAAATGGGCGCCGGCCGCGCGAGCGGCAGCGGGCCAAGCCCCCCGCCAAGGCCTGGGACAAGACGTCGAAATCGGCGTTCTTCGATGACGCCTTCGCGACGCTCGAAGGGGAACGCCCCGACTTCGCCGCCGCCTCGGCGGCCCGCGCGGCGGGGCGGACTGGCACGCCGGCCGCGGCGGCCGGCGGGGAGGAGGGCGGATTCCGCTGGTCGACCCTCGTCTCCCCCGACACCCTCACTGACGAGGTCAAGGAGCAGAGGAAGATCGTCGTCGCCTCGATCGCCTCCGCCTCGGAGTTCAAAGGGGGGGGCTACGACAAGGCCCGCGAGTCCTTCAGCGCGATCGCCCTGGTGTTCGGCGTGATCGCCGCCCACGACGGTGATGTCCGCTGGAAGAAGGATGCCGAGAACGCCCGCGATCTCTTCGCCCGGGTCGGCTTCAATTGCAAGGTGGGGACCGACGGTTCGTTTGCCGAGGCGAAGGCCCGGGCCGCCGATCTCGAAGCCCTCCTCGACGGCGGGGCCCCCGCCAAGAAGGCCGATCGGGAGGATGATTTCACCTGGAGCCAGGTGGCGGCGCGGCCGGCGCTCATGAGCCGTTTGGAAGTGGCCGAGCAGACGGCCGGCGGGATCGTCGCCTCCAAGGGAGATTTCGAGAAACAGCTCGACGCGCTCCTCCGCGAAGTCGAGATCGTCGCCGCGATCGGCGAGGTGATTCAACAGAAGGACTTCGAGTACTCCGACGACGACACCTACCGGGCGTATGCCGCCGCGATGCGCGATGCGGCCGTGCGCGCCCGCGACGCGGCGCGCAAGTCCGACTACGATGCCGTCCGAACTGCGGTCGGAGATCTGAAGAAGTCGTGTGACGCCTGTCACGGCGACTACCGCAGCTGACACCGAGGACCTGCCCGTGATGTCGAGAGGACGATTCACCGGCCCACGGCCGGAGCGTGGGGCCACCGGCCGCGGAACCGGGCCAGCCCTGCCGCGGCGCGGTCGGGGGGGCGAGGCACGCCGCCGCCCGGCGGCACGGCCCCGCGAGCGCGACCGCGACGACGACGAGCGCGGGCCGCTCGAGATCGCGCTGGTCGGCGATCTGACCGACAACGAGGCCGACCTCACCGACAAACTCCTCGGCGTGCCGCCAGGGGGCGAGTGCACGATCTGGTTCGATTCCCCCGGCGGTAATCCCTACTGTGCGATGGCGCTCTCGACGCTCATGAAGTTGCGCGGCGTGCGGGCCACGGGGATCGTCAGCGGCGAGTGCTCATCGGCCGCGCTGTGGCCGTTTGCGACCTGCGTTCGCCGGCTCGTCACGCCCTATAGCGTGTTTCTCTTCCATCCGATGAAGTGGCAGAGCGAGGAGCACATCGGGATCACCGAGGCCGCCGAGTGGTCGCGCCATTTCGTCGAAATCGAGGGGGAGATGGACCGGATGCTCTGCGACCTGTTCGGCAGGTCGCACGACCTCATCGCCCGCTGGATCAAGACCCACCGCTACGTCTCGGGAAAGGAGATGGTGGAGGCGGGGCTGGCGGAGATGGTGGCCCTGGAAACGCTTCCCGAGTTCCTCCCCCCCGCCGCCGACTGATCCCTCTCACGCTCGCTCGTCACGCTGCTACAATTTGCGCCATTTCCCCCCGATACCGCACCGGAGCGCCTTCATGCACGTCCGTTTAGCTCTCGTCGCCCTCGTGGTTGCCCTTGTCGCCGCCGCGGCCCCCGTTCAGGCCTGGCAGGACGGGGCCGATGCGCTCGCCTACACCATCGCCGAGGAGGGCTTTTCGCTTGCGGCCCCGGAGGGGTGGAAGCGGGTGCAGCCGAAGTCGTCGATCGTCGAGACGGAGTTTTCGATTCCTTCGGAAGGGGAAGGGCTTCAGCCCGGGCGGATGACCGTCATGGGAGCCGGGGGGAGCATTCAGGCGAACGTCGATCGCTGGTATGGCCAGTTCGCCCAGCCCGATGGGAGCGACACGAAGTCGAAGGCGACGACGAAGAAAGTGAAATTGGCCGGATGCGACGTGACGATCGTCGACATCACCGGCACCTACAAGGACGCCCCCGCCGGACCGTTTGCCGGTGGCAAGGCCGTCGACCGCCCCGATTACCGGATGCTCGCGGCGATCGTGGAAACGCCCGACCGCGGCAATTACTTTTTGAAGTTTTACGGACCGGGGAAGACCGTCGCGAAGTATGCCGACGGATTCCGCGCCATGGTCGAAGGGCTCGTGCCCGCCGGCAAGTAACGGTTCTGCTCCCCCGTTCCCGCTCCCGGAGTCGTCTGCCGACATGAAGATCCAGGACTTCCTCGACCACCACCGCATCGCCGGCAACCCGTTCGCCGAGGAAGACGCGCAAAACGACACCGTCTTCAAGCGCACCTGCCTGGAGTCGACCTTCCATCCGGCCTGGGACAAGATCTACGGCAACCCGGACGATCCGAGCACCGCGATCGTGTTCGGCGAGAAAGGGGCAGGGAAGACCGCGCTCAAGCTGCAGATGGTGCGGCAGTTCGAGCGCCACGATGCCGATCATCCCGAACGGAAGACGTTCGTCGTTCTCTATGACGACTTCAATCCGTTTCTCGATCGGTTCATCGACCGGGTCGGTCCGAAGCGGCCGGTGGAAAAGGTGCTTGCCCACTGGAAATTGTGGGACCACATCGACGCCATCCTCGCCCTCGGCACGACGCACTTGGTCTCGAAGCTCCTCGAGGGGGGCGGGCGCGAAAAGCACCGACTTGCCGGTCCGCAGGCGCGCGATCTTGCGCTCCTGGCCGCCTGCTACGACCAGTCGACCGGCGAGACCTTTCCCTCCCGCTGGGCCAGGCTCCGCCGGCTCGTCGGCTACAAGACGTGGAAGTCGTCCTGGTCGGGGTGGCTGGGAATGGTGGCGGCGGCACTGATGGCCGGGGCGCTTGTGTCGGGGGGTGTGCGCGGCAATCTCGAGTGGACGCGGCTGTGGTGGCCGTGGACGCTCCTGTTCGCCGCCTGGGCCCCCTGGCTATGGCGGCGGATGCGGGCTTGGTGGACCGCGCGGCGGATCGTCCGCGGCATGCGAACCGGCAACCGCACCACCGGCCAACTGACCCAGGCCCTGGCGCGAATGCCGGAGGTCGATCTCGCTGGCCAGCCGCTGCCGAAGCATGCGCGGAGCGATGATCGTTACGAACTCCTCGCGAAGTTCCAGGGGGTGCTTGCCGCCCTCGGCTACACCGGGATGGTGGTGATCGTCGACCGCGTCGACGAACCGCACGCCGTCAACGGCCAAGCCGAGCGGATGCGGCTCCTCGTCTGGCCGATGCTCGACAACAAGTTTCTGAAATCCCCCGGGCTCGGCTTCAAGCTCCTCCTCCCCGAGGAGCTCTACCGCTTCATCGAGCGGGAGGACGAACAGTTCAACCAGCGCGCCCGGCTCGACAAGCAGAATCTCGTGCCGGGACTGGAGTGGACTGGCGAAACGCTCTACGACATTGCCTCCCAGCGGGTGAAGGCGGCGAGCGTCGGAAGCCCCCCGGCAACGCTCGCCCAACTGTTCGATCCGGCTGTCGACCAGCGGCGGCTCATCGATGGCCTGCGGACCCTGAGGGTGCCCCGTCACCTGTTCAAGTTCCTCCATCGCCTCCTCGTCTCCCACTGCCACTCCCACACCTCGGAGCAGCCGGTGTGGACGATCCCGCTGGAGCAGTTCGAGCGGGAGTTGGCCGTGTTCCAACGTGACCAAGATGCCTTCGATCGCGGGCTCGCCCCGCGGTAGCGGGCTGTGGAAAAGTCATTCCTGACCGCTTCGGCGGCGGGCACCTGTTCCCCGGTTGCTGAGCCGCCGGCACGATCCGGGGTGCGGACTGACGACGCCTAAAAACGTCCCCTGGGCGCCCCGGGGCTGGGCGGAAGGTCGCACAGCGTGACAGCCCTGGCAGGGCCGCACGGCGTTGTGAATCCCCTTGGGGAGTGATTCCCGGCCGGCTTGGCCGCACCGGGGGCTGATTTGCATTGCCCTGTTTGTCTGGGTAATTTGCATCAAATAATCAGCCTAGGGGGCTTGGGTTCTTCTGCCCGCTCCCGTGTTTTAGGGGACTCGTCCGTGGTCAACCGCAACATTCCGCCCGTGCATGCCGTCTTGGGAATCATTGAGGATTCCCGCACTCTTCCCGCTCAGGGGGACCTCGGCGATGCCTGGTATGAGGAGGCCAAGGGGCGGCTCTGGATTTGGGACGACATGAACTCCCGGTGGGTCGATCTGACGCTGTGGCGCTCGGGGAATGCGGGTTCGGGAGCCACTGGCCTCGCCGGCGCTGCCGGTCTGGCGGGTGTTCAGGGAGAACCCGGGCCGAAGGGGGAGCCTGGCACTCAGGGGGAGCCGGGGACGATCGGCCCCCGCGGCGAGCCGGGCCTGGCGGGGCCGAAGGGGGATCGGGGAGAGCCCGGTCCGGCCGGTCCACAGGGGAAGCCGGGTCTCGACGGGAAGCCCGGCCCGGCCGGAAAAGATGGCAAGCCGGGGCCGGTCGGTGCGGCGGGCCCGCAGGGGAAATCGGGCCTCGACGGCATCGATGGCGTCAACGGCCTCAACGGAATCAACGGCAAGGATGGGAAGCCCGGTGTCGCTGGCCTCAAGGGGGAGCGCGGCCCGGTGGGCCCGGCTGGCGCGGCTGGCAAGCAGGGCGCGGCGGGAGCGGCCGGCAAGCCCGGCGCCGCCGGGAAAAACGGCCTCGACGGTAAGGATGGGAAGCTCGGCGCGACTGGCCCCAAGGGGGAGAGTGGCGCGGCGGGAGCGGCCGGCAAGCCC
>JBAWVV010000343.1:0-4932 GCA_037147115.1 Planctomycetia bacterium
GGGCGGGATGGTGGCAGGCCCCGGGGAGCCTAGCGACGAGCCTCGTCGTCGATGCGGCGCGGGCGGAAGGGGAGGCAAGCGGGCGCGTCTCGCCGCTGTGGTCGCTCGCCTGCGGCGTGGCGCTGGCCGAGAGCATCGCCTTTCTCGAACCGGCGATCGGCACGCAGGTCCGCTGGCCCAACGATGTCGTTGCCGGCGGTCGGAAGCTGGCCGGTATTCTCGTCGAGACCGCCCCTGGGGGACGGGTGATCTTTGGCGTCGGTGTGAACACGACCGGATCGGCTGCGGACGCCCCCGAAAATCTGCGCGGCCGGGTTGCGACGCTTCCCGACCTCACCGGCCGGGCGCTCGCACGTGAACGGCTCCTCGGCGTCTTCGTGCCCCGGCTGCTCTCCCTCCTCGGCGAGACGTCGCGCGATCCGGGGGTGCTCGTGGAACGCTACCGGCCACTGTGCAGCCTCGTCGGCACCGTCGTCACGGTGCACCGCGACGATGGGCGCCGTCTGGTCGGCGTCTGTCACGGGATTGATGCCGACGGGGCCCTCGTGCTCGACACCGCGGCGGGGATGGTGCACCTGGTGTCGGGGAGCCTCACTGATCCGGCCGACGTCTGGCGGGGCGCGCCCTCTTGATGCCACCCCCCTCCCGGGCCACGGTCTGACCGCCGCGCCGGCTCCGGCGCGGGCCTGTCCGCAGCGCCACGACACACACTTCCCGGCCCCCGGTGGAGAGTTGCCGGGCCCGCGGCGTGAATCCCCAGCAGCGGAATTGCCCGAGCCATGCATCGAGGCCCACGGCCCGCGACCAGTCGGGGATCTTGAGGGTGGCGATGATCCCGCCCGCTCGCGAGCCCGGGGCGGTGACGATGCGACCGACCGCTTCGAGGGTGCTCGTCGGATCGATGTTCATGTCGGCGACGACCCACTCGAATCCGCGCAGGTCGCGAAGCGGCACGTCCCTGGCCCGCTTCCGCCATTGCATGAAGTCGGGGAGCGCGGCGACGACCGGGTCGACCAGCGCCGGATCGATGCCGACCACTTCGAGGCCACTCTCGAGGAGCCGCTGGCAGGCGCCGCCGGGGGCGGCGCCGAGCTCGCAGGCGTGCTGACCTTCTTTGAACTCGACGCCGAAGCTCGCGATCGCTTCGTCGAGCTTGAGCCACGCGCGCGACACCTTGTCGCCGGGAAGGGGGCGCGGATGAAGCCCGCCGGGCCAGCAGGTCGACGGCGAGGAGGCCCTGTGCCAGCCGATCCACCAGCGGTCATCGCCGTCGGAGAGGCAGTCAAGGACGAGATCTCCCGGACGGGCGATGCCGAGGGTCGCCTCCGGAAAAGCTGCGGCGAGCCCCGCGGCCGTCGCCACCCGGGGCATGTCGGCGACGACGTCGGCCGCGGCCAGCGCGCGGAGATCGCGCGGATAAAGATGGACAGCGTCAAAGCGCGCGGCGGGGAGGCGTTCGCGGAAGGCGGCGAGTTTTCCAGCGTCGTCATCCCAACGGATCTGGCCGTAACACCGGAAGAGCGTGCGGGCGACGACAAGTGAATCGCGCACGCGATCGAGATCGGCGGGGCTCGGATCGAGGCCGGGAGGGAGGCGGAAGGTGACGACCCCCCGCCGCCAGGCGCCGCGGGTCGATCCGGGCAGGGCCTGCGCCATTCTGGCGGCAACGACATCCTCGGCGCCGGCCTGGCAAGCGACAAGGAGATACTCACCGCGTGGTTCTGGGTCGTTCATCCGGCCACTATGGCCTGAGAACGGGCCGGACGGAAGCGGCCGTGCCGGAAAAGATGGGGACGAGCGCAAAAATCAGGCCGGCCCGGGCGCCCAAGGGCCCGGGCCGGCCTTTCTCGTCTGGTCAGGAAGGGTTCCCGGCTCGGTGCCCGCCCGCACGGCCTAAGGCCGCGGCGCGGATCGTCGCCGGGAAGGAATTACTTCTTGCCCTTCTTCTTGGCAACCTTCTTGGCAGCCTTCTTCTTCTTCTTCGCCATGGTGATGGCTCCTAGCGTCGAGCACCCGAACTCAAACCCTCGACCGATCCCTCGGGCACTCTGTTGAAGGGACCGGCCGACGTACCGGAAACGAATCCGATTGAATGGTCTCGTCGGACCCCATATCGGCGGGTCGACCATGACGCCTCGAACGCATCACTGAGAGTGTTGTGAAGGATTGCGTTGAAAACTGTCAAGAGAAAATCGTGAAGAAGCCACGATTTTTTTCACGGGCTGTCGTCATCGATCGTCGCCCATCGATCGCAGCGCCCTTGGTCGCGGACTCCGCTGAGCGTGTCAGCGGAGCGGTTCCGACGAACTCTGCGCGAGTGATTCGATCCACGCATCGAGCATCGCACACTGCTTGGCGAAGTCCTGCTCCCCGACGCCGAGCGGGCTCTTGAAGAACGGCGCCAGACCACGGAGCATCCCGCGCTCACCGCCGCGCCAGGCGCGCTCGGTGAGGCGCACCAGATCGATGACCAACGGCGCGGCGAGGATCGAATCGCAACCCTGCCACGTGAACTGGAACGTCATCGGCGTGCCGAGGAAGCCGCGGAAGTGGACATGGTCCCAGGCCGTCTTCCAGTCGCCCAAGGACCGGATGTACTCGATCGAGACGTGGGTCTGTGGGGGATAGCCGAGGATCGAGGCGAGGAGGTGGTCCTTGCTGCGCACCTTGGCGGCCTTGTTGCGCGGGTCGTCGAGCACCTTGCCGTCCATGTTGCCGAAGATGTTGTGCCCTACCCAGCTCATCACCTCGAGATTGCGGGCCGCGAACATCGGCGCGAGGACGCTCTTGAGGAGCGTCTCGCCGGTCTTGCCGTCGCAGCCGGCGTGGGGCAGGCGACGCTCGAGGGCGAGCTCGCACAGGGCCGGCGGCGTTGAGCCGGTGGAGGGGGTGAAGTTGACGTACGACGCGCCCGCCTCGAAGGCCGCCACGGCATAGAGGCTGCTCGCCGGCAGCGGGCAGGCAGCGGCATCCTCGAGGAGTGTGGCGACCTCGCTCCACCGCTCGGGGATCGGTCGGTCGGCGGGGGGCTCGGTGGAGGCGACGTTGACGACGACGACGTGCCGGAGGTTGTCGTGGGCCGCGAAGGCCTCGATGTCGGCGCGGATCCGGTCGATCGCCTCCCGGGGGGTCTCGACGACATTCGCGACCGAGGGATCGGCGAGCTCGCGGATCTTGTCCCCGGCGGCGACGATGGTGCCCGGGCGGAGCCGCTGCTCGATGGTGGCGAAGGAGTCGGCGGCGGCATCGAGCACCTCTGGGGTGATCGCCCGGCTCTCGACCCACATCCGCCGCGCCTCGTCGGCGAGGTGGCCAGGGCGGATGTCGTGGCCGCCGATGACGATCTCGTCGAAGCCGACCAGATCGAGCCGCGCGCAGGGTGAAAGCGCTGTCACGAGACCATGGGGCTCGGTCGTGCCGCGGGCCAGGGCCGCCAGACCGGTGATCACGGTTGTCGCCACGCCCCCTTTGGCGCCGATGAGCCACAGCCCCGTGCGGCCGCGCGGACGGCTGGCAGGGAGGGAGTCGGATCGCGGGGAAGAATCGCCGTGAGGGGCTGCCATGGTTGGGGCATTCCTGGGGTCGGTGGAGCGTGCGGCGGCTGTGGAACAGTCACGGCGGTGGTATCATGCACGACGCGCCGACAGCACGCAAAACGTGCCGCGTTTCCCCTCTCGTATCGGCTCCTCCCCCGCACCCTCTCCACCCGCATGTCCCACTCTTCGCCCTCTTCGCCATCGTCCTCCGCTCGCCGCTCCCCGCTCGCCCTCGCCACGAGGATGCACGCGCTCGAGCCCTCTGCCACGCTTGCCATGGCGGCCCGGGCCCAGACCATGGCCGCGGCGGGGGTCGATGTCATCGATCTGTCGGTCGGCGAGCCCGACTTTCCCACCCCCGACCATATCTGCCGGGCCGCTGAGGCGGCGATCCACGCCGGGCGGACGAAGTACACGCCGGCGGCCGGCATCCCCGATCTCCGCAAAGCGGTGGCCGCCGACTACACCCGCCGCAGCGGCTTGGCGGTGACGGCGGCGCAGGTTGTCGTCTCCAACGGCGCTAAGCACGCGCTCCACAACGTCTTCACGGCGCTCCTTGACGAGGGGGACGAGGTGATCGTCCCTGCCCCCTACTGGGTGAGCTATGCGGAGCTCATCAAGCTCACCGGAGCGCGGCCGGTGATTCTTCCGACGCGCCTCGAGGATGATTTCAAGCTCCGTCCGGAGGCCCTCCGCGCCGCGCTCACCCCGGCCTCGCGGATGCTCCTCCTCTGCTCGCCGAGCAATCCCACCGGGGTGGTCTATTCGCCTCAGGAGCTGGGGAGTCTGGCCGACGTGGCCATCGCTGCCGATCTCTCGGTTGTCGCCGACGAGATCTACGAGCAGCTCGTCTTCGACGGCCGGCAGGCGGTCTCGTTCCCCACCCTCCGCCCCGGCCTCGCCGATCGCACCGTCGTTGTCGCCGGTGTCAGCAAAACCTATTCGATGACCGGTTGGCGGATCGGGTGGTCGATCTGCCCGGAGCCGCTCGCTAAGGCGATTGGCAATCTCCAGAGCCAAGAGACGAGCAATCCCTGCAGCGTCAGCCAGCATGCGGCGGTGGCAGCCCTGAGCGGCCCCCAGGAATGCGTGGCCACGATGAACGCTGCCTTCCAGATCCGCCGCGATCTTGTTGCGGCCCGGCTCCGAGCGATCCCCGGCGTTCGCATTCCTGACATCGGCGGCGCCTTCTACGCCTTCTTCGACATCAGCCCGATCCTCGCCCGCGGCACCAATGGGATCACGACCAGCGCTGCCTGGTGCGAGGCGCTCCTCGAGAAGGAACATGTCGCCCTCGTGGCCGGGAGTGCGTTCGGCGCCGAGGGGAACGTGCGGATGAGCTTCGCCTCGAGCGAAGAGAAGCTCGAGCGCGGCCTCGACCGGATCGCCCGCTTCG
>JBAWVV010000344.1:0-4896 GCA_037147115.1 Planctomycetia bacterium
GGGGGGAAGCGGTGCGTGGGGGGCTTGATGATCCATGGGGCCGATTAGAGCAGGACTGCCACAGGATTCATCCGCCGCCTCCGGATCGGCGGCCCGCCCCCTCCACGGCCTCTCCCCGACCGCGCCGCGGAGGAGAAGCCCGGCCGGCCGGCGCCGCAAAACCCGCTTCGATCTCGGCCAACCTCGACCGAAGGAGGGCCGCGACCCCCGGCTCGGCGGCCAGGAGATCGCGGGTCTCACTGGGATCAGAGCCGAGATGAAAAAGCTCGGTTCCCCCGGCGGCGTTGACGACGAGCTTCCAATCGCCGGCAAAGCAGGCCCGGTCGGTCGTGGCGATCACGAACGGGGGCCGATCGTCGACGCGCCCCGCCGACAGGGCCGGCCAGAGGTCGACGCCGTCACATCGGGCGTCGGCTGGAAGCGAGATACCGGTCGCGGCGCAGAGCGTGGGAAAGAGATCCTGGACAGTGATCGGCTGCTCGGAAACCGTGGCGGCCGGAAGATGGCCGGGGAACCGGACGATCGCCGGGACTCGGATCCCCCCTTCGTAGACCGTCGCCTTCCGGGCCCGGAAGGGGGCGTTGCTACCGGAACGGTCGGCACCGTTGTCGGAGAGGAAGAGAAGAATCGTCTCGGCCGCCAGTCCGCGCTCGTCGAGCGCCTCAAGCACCCTTGCCACGCCTGTATCGAGCACATCGATCATGCCGCAGCGCGTCGCCTGGGGCTCGGGAAGCCCTGCATATTTCGCCGTCGACGCGGCCGGCGCGAGGATCGGGAAGTGGGGCACATTGAAGGCCACCTGGAGATAGAAGGGGCGGTCGGCATCCTGCCGCTGGATGATCCGCACCGCCTCGTCGGCCATGAGGATGGCGGCATACCCCTCTTCCTCGACAGGAGTCCCGTCCCGCTGCCAATCGAGGTCTCCGCGCCGGTCGAGATGGGTGAAGGAGTCGATCTCGGGGCCGAGAAAACCATAGAAATGGTCAAACCCGCTCGCCAACGGCGGGCTCGAGGTGCCGAGGTGCCACTTGCCGACGAGGTTCGTGGCATAGCCGGCGGCGGAGAGGGTGCGGGGGAGCGTCGGCAGACCTGCGGGGAGGCCCGGATCACGGCGCCTCAGCGGCCGGTCGATGCCGAAGCGCCGCGGCAGGCAGCCGGTGAGAAGGGCAGCGCGGGTCGGGCTGCAGACAGGATGCGCATAGCAGCGCTGCAGTTCGACCCCTTCCGCGGCAAGCCTGTCGATCGCCGGCGTGCGCGCCGGGCCGCCGTGCCGTTCGAGATCCCCCCAGCCGAGATCGTCGGCGAGGAGCACGACGATGTTCGGCGGTCGAGCCTCCACCGTAGTCGTGACCGTCATCGCCACCAACAATCCGGCGAGCCACGCTACGACGACCCTGCCGATGACACACATGATCGCCACTAAGTGAGTGGGCTACGGTCTGAAGACGACGGCCGCGACGAGGAAGAAGTACGGCCCGGCTGGCCCCTCCGCGGCGCGACGGCCGCGCCGCGGAGAAGAGCCTTCAGGATTCACTCGGGGCGGCGCGGACGTTCGGGCCGCGGGGCGCCGTCACCGCCAGGCCCACCTGGCCCACCTGGCGGGCCGCCGGCACCGCCACCTCCCGGACCGCCACCTCCGGGACCGCCACCTCCGGGACCGCGACGGCCGCCGCGCCCTTCAGGGCCGCCCGGGGGACCGCCCCCTGGCGGACCGCCAGCTCCGGGCCCGCCACCTCCAGGACCACCTGGCCCACCACGCTGGCGCCCCATCTCCTCGGCAAACTTCATCAATTCGTTGCGGTCGAGCTTGCCGTCGCGGTCGGTGTCGAACGACAAGGCGCGCTCCACAAACCGCTCCGGGCTGGGTGGCCCCATCCCTGCTCCACGCCCACCGCCTGGCCCACCCTCCGGCGGTCCGCCAGGTGGCGGACCACCAGGTCCACCCTGGCCACGTTCCCCTCGACCCGGGCCCCCCGGCCCACGCTCACCCGGCGGGCCGCGCTCACCCGGCGGGCCGCCGCGAGGGGGGCCTTCGCCTCTGCCTTCCCCTCTGGGGGGACCAAACCCTCCAGGAGGGCCTTCGCCCGGAGGCCCATGGTCCCCGGGGGGATGCGGCGGGCGAAACTCCTCTTCGTCGATGACGCCGTCGCCGTTGCCGTCAAGGGCGAGGAGGGCGGTGGCGGCGTTCTTGATTTCTTCGGCATCGAGCCGGTGATCGTGATCGCGATCGAGGGCCTCGCGGAGTGGATCAAAGGGCGGCGGGCCTGGTGGTCCCCCGTCGAACTCCGGAGGTGGCCCGCCCCCCGGACCGCGCGGCGGCTGGGCCATGGCCAGCACGCCGATGCCGATCACCGCGACCGCCGCGGCGATCGCGCCCCAGGATCGTGTTTCGAGTTTCATCGCATTCACCCTGCTTTCTGGTTTGGCCACCGACCCGATCAGGCCGCCGTCGAGCGGCCACCGATCATTCCGTCGATCCGATTGCATACAAGAACTTCCCCGACCGCAGATAGATCCGGCCGTCGACAAGGGCCGGCGTGCCGCTGGCATCGCTGTCGTCACCCTCGAAGACATTGTGCGCCAGCACCTCGTAGCGCGGCGCGGCAGGGAGGACGATCGTGCCGTCGTAACGGGTCACGACATACACCTTCCCATCGGCGACCACCGGTGAGGCGTAGACCGGTCTCCCCCCCGAGGTGATCTCGCGGACGCGTTCCTTGTAGATTTCCGCGCCGGTCTTCGCATCGGAGCAGAAGGCCAGCCCCTTGTCATCGATCCAGAAAAGGTGCCCGTCGTGGAGCACTGGCGTGGCCACGTAGGAGCTCGTGCGGCTGGTCCAGAGGACATGCGTCTTCGAAACATCCCCCCGGCCGCCGGCCCGGACAGCAAGCGATCCGGAAGAACGAAAGCCGCCGAAAACGTAGACCGTCTCGCCATCGACGATCACGCTCGGGCTGACATTTCCGGTCAGCCCCATCTCGGTGTGCCAGCGGAGTTTTCCCGTGCCGGGATCCAAACCCCACACCTCCCCGGGGACGGCGACAACGATCTCCGCGGAGCCGTCGGGGAGCGTGACAACGCCCGGAGTGCCGTAGGCGAGCTCGAGGGCCGCGGCCTCGGCCTTCCAAACTTCCTTCCCGGTTCGTTTGTCGAGCGCCCGGATCGACTGGCTCTCTTCTGATGCGTTGCAGATCAGATGCTCGCCCTGAAGAATCAGGCTGGCCCCCGATCCCCAGCGGCGGTTGCTCGACTCGGTGCCGACGCCCGTCCGCCAGATCTCTTGTCCCTCCATGTCGAAGGCAACGACACCAGCCTTGCCGAGGAACGCCCACACCATCTCCCCATCGGTGACCGGCGTGTTGCTCGCGTAGCCATGCTCGGTGAGGTAGCCCGCGTAGGGATCATCGGGGCCGGGCGCGGCGATGTCGCGCTGCCAGGCCACGGCTCCGTCCTTGCGATCGATCTTCACGAGGTGCCTGGTCGGGCCCTGCCCACCGGCTCCTTCCGACCAACAGGTCACAAAAACCGCATCGCCATGAACGATCGGGCTCGACGACCCTCCCCCCGGCAGCGCCGTCTTCCAGAGGAGGTTTTGGGAGTTGCCCCACTCGACGGGCGCCGAAGTGCCGGCTGCCCGGCCCCCTGGCCCTCGGAACTGCGGCCAATCCTCGGCCGTCGCGGCTGCCGCGACCATCAACAGACAGGCCGCGGCGAGACCCGCCGCAATCTGATCACGGATCTTCATCTCACGGATGTTCATCATGGCACCTTCTTTGAATGGCCCGCGGGGCCGTCATTCCACGACCCGCAGAACGTCGTTGCGCTTGTAGACCCGGTTGCGGCCGCCGCGGGCCGCCCCCTCGAACTCGAGGTGGCAGTCGAGGAGGACGCCGAGGGTGGCATCGGCGGGGATGTCGAGCGTGATCGTGACGAGATTCCCTTCGCGGCGGATCGCGGTCGCCTCATAGGGACCGATCTGGACCCACGACGGCGCGCCTGCGGGCATCGGGAAAGCGCTCCGCCCGGCCCCGCGTGGCGAGATCCCCTCGCGCGGATCGAGCTCGATCGTCACGGTTCGCTGCCCGCCGGGGGCGATCGATCCCGGCAGGACAGCGACGATGGCCGGATCGGTGACCGTCTCTCCTTCGGCGTTGTTCTCGATCGGGCCCGCGCCGGCCCGCCGCATTCCCCGGTTGTTGCTCGGCTCGACGACGCCACGATAGCCGCCGAGGATGTAGGGAAACTGCCCCGGCGTGGCATGGTAGTGGTAGCCGCGGTTGGGATCGGTATGGCCGTTGCAGGCGTCGAGCGCGAGGCCGAGCGGGGTGAGCGTGTCGCTGTCGCGAGCCATGACGCCATCGGCCTCATAGGGGCCGTGAATTGGAAACCCATCCCAGGCAAAGCCGATGATCGGCGAATGCTGCTGGCCGTCGTCTTGAAAGGGGCTTTTCACGCAGACCGGATACTTGTGGTAGTGGTAGACGCCGGTCTGCTGGGGGTGGCCGCAGCAGGCGTCGAGCCAGACCTCCGAATAGCCCTCGACCGCGTTCATCCCTCCCTGCTCAAAGGGATTGAAAAACACGACGCCGTTGAGCGCCGTTCCCACCGGCCCCATCGGCAGGCGCGTGGTCGATTCGGCCAGCCGTGGCTCCAGCGGCAGGCGGAAGGTGAAGTCCTGCACGGCAATCGAGTTTGGATTGCCGCTGTTGGGGAAGATCGCGGTGGGATGATTGGGATATCCCTGGCTCTGGATAACGAGAAACCCAGCCGGATGGAGCTCGCTCCCCGGCTCGTGCGAGATCCGCACCTCGTCGACGCCGTCGCCGTTGGAATCGCGCCGGTGATAGGCGAAGAGGTCGATGTACTGTGGCTCTTCGCCGACAATGTCGCGATGGA
>JBAWVV010000345.1:0-4893 GCA_037147115.1 Planctomycetia bacterium
GCACATGCCGAGATGCGGTATCGACGTCCTCTGAGCCTGCTCGACCGTGAAGGGTGCCTGCGCCCTGAAATCACGGACCACACCCACACCCTCCAGCCCTTCACTCGGAGCATCCCGGTGGCGGTAAAGGGCAACGGCAAGGGGCCATCCCGGGCCCGATCGACCGCGGCGACACGTTCGCCCGCTTCAGCGCTTGATCAGATCGCGAACCGTCATCCCCGACGGGATCATGGGGAGTACCTGTGCCTGGTAGGGAACCTGGACGTCGAGGATCGCTGGCCCGGGGGCGTCGATGAGCCGCAGCAGCGCGCCTTCAAGATCCTGCTTCTCCGACACCGTCTCGGCCTGCCAGCCGAAGCCACGGGCGATCATCACGAAATCGGGATAGCGATTTTGTGGTGAGATGCCATCTCCCTTCCCGGCCGCCTCGGGATTGTTGATCGGCCCGAGGTAGGTGTGGGCCCGGTTCCCCTTGAAGAACCGATCTTCCCACTGCACGACCATGCCGAGGTGCTGATTGTTGAGGAGGAGCACCTTGACGGGAATATCTTCGCAGGTGCAGGTGGCCAGCTCCTGGATGTTCATGAGGATGCTCCCGTCGCCATCGATGTCGACAACGAGCGCTTCCGGGTGGGCCACTTTCGCCCCCATCGCCGCCGGCAGGCCGAAGCCCATCGTTCCCAGACCGCTCGACGAGAGCCACGTCCGCGGCCGGCGAAATTGGTAGAACTGCGCTGCCCACATCTGGTGCTGGCCGACCCCGACTGTGATGATCGTGTCGCGCTTGGCCGTCAGCCGTGACAGCTCCGCGATCGCCTCCTGGGCGAGAATGCCGGGATAGGTGGTGTCGTAGGAAAACGGGTCTTCCCGCTTCCATTCCGCGATTCGGTCGTGCCACGGCCCGAGATCGGCGGTCGGCGCCTCGACGATCTTGTTGAGCTGGCCAAGGGCATCCTTGATGTCGGCAACGATCGGGATGTGGACGACCTTGTTCTTGTTGAGCTCGGAGGGATCGACGTCGATGTGGACGATGAAGCCGTGCTCGGCAAAGGCCGACACCTTCCCGGTGACCCGATCGTCGAAGCGGACGCCGAGGGCGAGGAGGAGATCGGCCTCGTCGACGGCGTAATTGGCGTAGACGCTGCCGTGCATGCCGAGCATGTCGAGCGAGAGCGGGGCGTCTGCCGGGTAGGCCCCGAGCCCCATGAGGGTCATGGTGACCGGGATGCCCGTGCGCCGGGCGAGCTCGCGGAGCTCCTCGGAGGCACCGGCGGAGATCACCCCGCCGCCGGCGTAGATCACCGGACGCTTGGCCCGCTTGATCGCCGCGGCCACCTGGGCGATCTGTTCGGGATGGGCCCGGCGGACCTCCGGATGGTAGCCGGGGAGATTCATCGGCGCGGCGAAGTCGGGGACGAGCTGCGCGACCTGGATGTTTTTGGGGAGATCGACGAGCACCGGGCCGGTACGCCCGGTGGTGGCGATGTGGAAGGCCTCGCGCATCACGCGGGCGATGTCGGCCGGATCGGTGACGAGGTAGTGGTGCTTCGTGATCCCGCGGCAGACCTCCACCATCGGGGTTTCCTGGAAGGCGTCGGTGCCAATGACGCTCGTGCCGACCTGGCCCGTTAGCACCAGCAGCGGGATGCTGTCGAGCTTCGCGTCGGCGATCGCCGTGACGAGGTTGAGCGCCCCGGGGCCGCTGGTCCCCATGCAGACGCCGATCCGCCCGGTTGTGCGGGCGTATCCCTGGGCGGCGAATGCCCCTCCCTGCTCGTGGCGGGGGAGGATCGTCCGAATCCGATCGGCGTAGCGGGTGAGCGACTGGTGGAGGGGCATGCTCGCCCCCCCCGGATAGGCGAAGATCACATCGACGCCGTGGGCAATGAGCGACTCAACCACCACGTCGGCACCGGACATCACGGTGTCGGTCGTGCGGGGGCGTGAGGCGGTGGCCATGGCAGAAGTCCTTCGGTGGTGCGGTCGATCAGTGGGGGAGTACGACAGAAAACCAGCCCCTCAAAAATACACGAAAAGTGACCTGGGGCGTGAGGGGCTCTCCCGGTTTTTCGTCGCGGCAGGGCCGGGCGGAATCTGGGCCGGGCCGGCCCCCCTGCGGCGGGCGGCTGCCGCGGGGAAAAGCAGAGTTTTTGCTGGCGCTGCCGGCGCGGGGGGATCGGCCGCCGGGCATGGTGTAGAGTGAAAGGATGAATCCAGCCGACACCACGATCCGCCCCGCCCCCGCCGACGTCGCCGGCTCCAGCGCCCCACCGACGTCGAACCTGCGGATCCGCAGTCTCGATGCGCTGGTGCCCCCCGCCCGGCTGATGGCCCTGTTGCCGCTGGATGGCGCCGCCACCGCCACGATCCTCGATGGTCGCCGCGCCGTGGAGCGGGTGTTGTCGGGGGAGGATCCCCGGCTCCTCGCCGTCGTTGGCCCCTGCTCGATCCACGATCTCGATGCCGCCCGCGAGTATGCCGGTCGATTACGGACCCTCGCCGAGCGGGTCTCCGGGCGAATCCTCGTCGTGATGCGGGTTTATTTCGAGAAGCCGCGCACCACCGTCGGCTGGAAGGGGCTGATCAACGATCCGCACATCGACGACAGCTTCGACGTCGGGACGGGGCTGCGGATCGCCCGTGGCCTCCTCATCGAGATCGCCCGGATGGGGCTGCCGACGGCGACGGAGTTCCTCGAGCCGATCACGCCGCAGTACATCGCCGACACGATCGTTCTGGGAGCGATCGGCGCCCGAACCACCGAATCCCCCACCCACCGGCAGATGGCCAGTGGCCTGTCGATGCCAGTCGGCTTCAAAAACTCCACCGACGGCTCCCTCCAGGCCGCCGTCGACGCCATGCAGTCGGCCCGGGCGCCGCACAGCTTCCTCGGCATCGACAACGACGGCGGAACCTGCGTCGTTTCGACCACCGGCAATCCCTGGGGCGTGCTCATGCTCCGCGGCGGCCGGAGCGGCTCGAACTACGCCCCCGAGATCCTCCATGAGGCGCGCACGAGGCTGGAGGCGGCCGGCCTGCCGTCCCGCGTGATCGTCGACTGCAGCCATGCCAATTCTGGCAAGGATCACCGCCGCCAGTCGATTGTGTGGCGCGACGTCCTCGCCCAACGCGTCGCCGGCGACCGCTCGATTGTCGGCATGATGCTCGAGAGCAATCTCGAACCCGGCAGCCAGCCTGCCCAAGCCGATCGCTCCAAGCTCACCTATGGCGTCTCGATCACGGACGGCTGCATCGGCTTCGACGAGACCGAGAGTCTCATCCAAGAAGCCCACGACCAATTGGTCGGCGCGCCCCACGGCCATTCAGCCTGACCGTCCACGACCGGCCGGTCTGCCGTGAGCCGGCGCTTCGGTCGCAACGGCTGCCGTGCCGGGGCGGATCAGAACTGGAAGATTGCGTCGCAGCCAGCATAGAGCTGTCCGAGCTTGTCGCCCGTGGTGCCGATCCCCTGGCCGAGCCCGCGGCCATAGGGCCTTCCATTGACGCCCGCGTTGGGGGTGAACCAGTCGTAGCGGAGCTCGGGGCGAACCAGCCAATTGCGGTTGGCGCGGTAGTTGAGCCCGAACGTCATCTCCCAGAAGTTGCCGGCGAAGCCTCCGGCGTAATATCCGGCGTTGCCTGCCTGGCAATAGTTCCGCAGCGGCGCCGTGACTTTGTAGCCGTTGTTGTCGCGGAAGTATTCCAGCCGCATCCCGCCGACCAGCTTGTCGTTGAACTTCCAAAACAAGTATTGATTCAAGCTGTACCACTGGGCGAGGCCGGCCTGCTGACCGAGATTTCCGGCCGGATAGCCTGAATTGAACTGCCAGCCGTTGTCATTCTGAAAAACGTACGTGAGCTTGTCGGTGAGCGTGTTGGTGTAAACCGTGCTGATGATCGAGCGGTTGCCCGCCAACGAGCCGGCCGAGGGAGCGACCCCCAGCGGCGTGTATTCGTTGCCCGACGACGTTGTCACGGTGAGCGACTGCGATTGATCACTGCTCTTGAGCGTTACGCCGCCGAGAAAGGCGGCATTGTTGCTGAAGCCAGGGTACGACCGATTCTGGATC
Organism: Planctomycetia bacterium; assembly: GCA_037147115.1. Taxonomy (GTDB): domain Bacteria; phylum Planctomycetota; class Planctomycetia; order Pirellulales; family UBA1268; genus QWOP01. The sequence goes on from JBAWVV010000345.1 coordinate 4,071, forward strand.
GCCCATGCCCCGTTGACCGGCTGGCCGTCGGAGAAGTTGTCCCAGCCGTTGGTAACACCCGCGTAGACGATCAATTGGTCGCCGGGGGTCCAAATCGACAGCGCCCCGGTGTGGGTGAACGGCTCGTACTGCATCGAGAAGGCGTGGGTGTAGAAGAAGTTGCCGATCGCCGGAACGACTTCATAGCCAATGATCGTGTAAAAGTGCCCGACTCGAACGGTGAGATCGTCCCGGGCGATTTCGCCGTAGAGCTGGGGCATCGCCAGGCCGTAGTCCTTGCTCGAGGGCCACGAGGCGGCGTTGATGATGCCGTACTTCTGGAAACCGTAGGCGTCGAGACCACGAGCGGTGGTGAAGATCGAATCGGTGCCGTAGAGAAGATCGACTCTGCCACCCCAATCCCATCCCGAGTTGTCGGCATCGATCGTCTTCTCGTTGACAAGGTAGAGCTGGTTCATCTGGCCCTGCCAGCTGCGATCGGCGAGGGTCACCGGGCCATTGAAGGGGCTGCCCCAGTTGTTGGCCCCGATCCCGGCTTCGATCCAGCCGAAGGTGTTGATGCCACGGCGCTTGAGGGCGTCGAGCTCGAGCCTCCGGATGGGGGGATCGGCCTGCTCCACAGCAGCCTCCTGGGAGGGGAGACCGCGCTCCTCGAAAATGTCTTCGAGCGGGCGGTTTGAAGCCGAGGCAGGCGTCGCACCGGAGGCCTGATTCTGCACGAATGTCAGCGGAAGATCGGCCGCCGAAAGCGGCTGAGTGGCCGTCCCGAGGATCGTCAGACTGGCGACAATGGCGCCGCAGATCGATGGACGCATGAGAGGAT
>JBAWVV010000346.1:0-4891 GCA_037147115.1 Planctomycetia bacterium
AGTCGTAACAAGGTAGCCGTAGGGGAACCTGCGGCTGGATCACCTCCTTTCTAAAGGATACTGCTTCCTTGACTCTTCGGAGTCTTGGGGCAACCCAACACTGAACGTCGTCTTAAAACGTAAGTTTTTTGATGGCCGGAGATGTTGGGCCAAAGAATTGTGGAGACGATCGTGACTCGCGGGGCTTTGGCTCTGCGGGGTTATGCCGAAGAAAGAGATCTGCGTGGTAGGGAAACCTACCGAACGCAAAACTGCCGCTGCTCCTTTGGGAGCAGTCATTGAACGAGACCCACCGGGGCTGCCGAAGCCCCGGTGGGTTTTTTTATGCGCACATTTGGAGGTTGGTGGGGCGTTGGTTGGTTGAGTAACCCTGCCAGCGTTCTCAGGGGGAGGCTCTTCCTTCCGATCGCCGGTCCGTTACGATGCAGACCCGGGACGTCCGGGGCTTTTTACCCCAGGCAGGTTTGATCCATGGCGATGCAATCAATTGCCGGAGTTTCCCCCCCGTCCGTCATGGAAACGACGGTGATGACCGTCTGGCCTTCGGTGGCCTCAACGTCGTTGGGGAAGACGCTGGGGCGCCTCTTCCGCATCAAAGATGGATTTGGGCCGGTTTCGATCGGCCGATTGGCGCTCTTGGCGTGCACGCCGATCGGTCTGATGCTCTATCTTTCGCTCCGCTTGCCGTGGGCCATTCAGCGGTATCGGCTCACGAATCGGCGGGTGATCGTTGAGCGCGGCGTGAGCGCGCGGATCCAGCAGTTCGTCGACTTCGACAAGTTTGATTCGATCGCGCTGGTTGTCGAGCCGGGGCAAGAGTGGTACGCCGCAGGTGACCTCGTTTTTCGCAAGGGAGCCGTAGAAACGTTCCGACTCCCGGGAGTTAGTCGCCCGGAATCTTTCCGGCAGACATGTCTCAAAGTGCAGCAGTCCTACCGGAGTGTCGCGGCCCATCAGCCGCATTCTGTCGGCGCGGCCTGATTCTGGCTCGCTGGCCTTCGATCGCCCGCCCGAGGGCCAGTCGGCTGTATCGGGCGAGGCTCGTTGCCGATTGCCAACGTCGATCAAACCGGCCGGCGACCGATGATCGGCCCGCGGGCAGAGATAGCGGCAGCGATGGCTCGGCGTGCCTGGGGATCGAGCTCACAGAAGTGGGCGGCCGCATTGACACCCACCTGCTCCGGGGATGTCGCTCCGAAGAGGACGCTGGTGATTCCCGGCTGTTCGACGGTCCAGGCGAGGACCAAATCGGCGAGCGGTCGTTGCATTCTTTCGGCTTCCTGACGGACGACGTCGACGAAGTCGAGGTTGCGCTGAAATTCGGCACCGTTGAACATCGGGTATTTATGCCGACTGTCCGTGACAGGGAAGGTGCGGTCGCGGGGTATCCCGCCGGCGAGCAGGCCTTTCATGAGGGGCCAGTAGGCGACGATTGCCACGCCGTGAACGTGGCACCACGGAACGATGTCGCGTTCGATCTCGCGTTGCAGCATGTTGTAGGGGAGTTGGCAAGCGGAAAGGGAGCAGGCTTCCGCCGCGATCGCGAGTTGGTCGAGAGAGACATTCGAAACGCCGACCGCTCGGGCGAGGCCTTCCGACTGGAGGCGTCCGAGTTCGGCCATCGACACCTCCAGATTCACGCCCGGGTCAGGGGCGTGGAGATAGAGGAGATCGAGATGATCGGTGCCGAGCCGCCCGAGGCTTTCCTCGACTTCCCGGCGGATTCGTTCTGGGCGGCCGTCGATGCATTGCTTCCGCCCCGGCTCCCAGTGAATCCCGCATTTTCCGGCGATGAACAACTCGTCTCGGCGGCGGTCACGGATGGCCGTGCCGATCGCCCGCTCACTCTCCCCCGCCTCGCCGTAACAATAGGCCGTGTCGAGGTGGAGAATGCCGGCGTCGAGGGCAGCCGCCACGGTGGCAATGGCGACATCGCGCGTGATGCCCTCGCGCGTCATGCCGGCGAGAGGCCAGCAACCGAGCCCGAAGGGGGGGATGTGGAGCCCACTGCGGCCGAGCGGGCGGGGAGTCGTGTCCATCGAATCAGTGATCCTGTCGGTGGGCGGTCCCGGAAGGCCCCGCGGGATCCGGGAAACGGCCGTCCCTGAGGAACGCCGCTACCAGTTCGGCAGCGTCTCTCCGGTGAAGCAGGCTCGAATGGCGACAGTGGACGGTGGTGTGATCGTGTGGGGCTTCGGGGTGAGTGCTTTCCGGGGCGATGATCGCATCGCGTCCCGCGGCGATGACTCCGATCTCGATCCCCTGCGGCATGGGGAGCGAATTGACGAGGCTGTCCTCGGTGGTTGAGAGCTCCGCCAGCGGGAGGAACATCCGGCCAAAAATCCCCTTCGCTGCCGTGGCGACGAACGATCCGCGATTCGGCGGAGCAAGCATCACGAACCGTCCCAGCTTCGTGGGCCGGAAGCGATCGAGTGCCGCCCGGGCAATGATGCACCCCATGCTGTGGGTCACGAGATGGAGCGTGTCGATCGTCGGTTCCGCGTCGAGCGTGCGGAGTTTGGCGGCGAAGCGATCGGCGTGGACCAAAAGCGAGCAGCACATGTTGCGGTATCCCCACGGCGCGGTGCGATAGCCGTGGCGACGGAGTCTGTGGGCAAGCAGCGTGAGCATGAGGCTGTGGGCGAAGAATCCGTGGACGAGGGCGACGGACTGGCGCCCCGTCCCGGCGTCGTCGGGATGGCCGGCCCGAACGGCGGGCTCGGGGGTCATCGAGCCGATCCCGGGGGAGAAACGCCGGGCCTGCCCGGAGGACCGCCCGCCGCCAGGCCCGGGCGTTGCGGAGCTGGGCAGCAATCGAGAGGACAGACGTCGTGGCTGGCCGGCATGCCTCCGATGGCCTGACGCTCGGCCGACTCGCCGTGCCGTTCCGCGACCAGATCACGGATCATCGACACGAACGGACGCGCCGTGCCGACGGTCGCCACCCGTTCAAACCGTATCCCGAGGCTCCGGCAGAGGTCAGCCGCCTCCGTGTCGAGGTCGTAGAGGACCTCCATGTGGTCCGAGATGAAACCGATCGGCACCACCACCACCCGATCCCCGCCGGCGGCGTGGAGGGCACGGATCCGGTCACAGACGTCGGGTTCGAGCCACGGCTGGCCGGGAGCGCCACTGCGGCTCTGGTAGACGAGTTCCCAATCGCTCACGCCGGCCTCGGTTGCCACCAGCCGACACGATTCCCGCAGTTGGGCGACATACCGGCAGGAATCAGCCATCGAGACCGGGATGCTGTGGGCCGTGAACAGCACGGGCGTCCTCTGCCGCTGGTCGGCGGGAAAGGCCGACAGGCTGCGGACGAGGTTGTCCGCCATCGGGCCGATGAATCCCGGATGATTGAAGAACACGCGGAGCTTGTCGACCCGGGGGGCCCGGTCTCCCAGCGGGGCACAGGCAGCCTGAAGGTTCTCGCGGTACTGACGGCAGCCTGAATAACTGCTGTAGGCACTGGTGACAAATGCCGCCACGCGCCGGATGCCCGCATCGGCCATCTCGCGGAGCGTGTCGTTCAGAAGCGGGTGCCAGTTGCGGTTGCCCCAGTAAACCGGGAGATCGGGGCCGTGGTCCGCGAGCTCCTTCCGGAGGGCCTCCAGAAGGGCCAGGTTTTGGGCGTTGATCGGGCTCCGGCCGCCGAAGTGGTGATAGTGCTCCGCCACCTCGAGCATTCGCTCCCTTGGAACGTTGCGGCCGCGGAGCACGTTTTCCAGGAACGGCATCACATCGTCGGGGCCATCTGGTCCGCCGAACGAGACAAGGAGCACCGCGTCGTAGTTACCTGCCATGGGGGGGGCTCACAACGCTGGTCGTGGCCTGAGTCTCCGAAAAGTCTGCGGGGCAAAGAGGGAAGGGGCACTCCAATCGCCGGCGTTCCACCGGGGAATCGCCGGCCGTAGCGGCTGGCGAGGGGCACGGTTGCCAAAGGGCATTGGCAAGATCCCGGCCGCCGAAGCCCCACGTTGTTGCGGTTTCCGCCCGCGCCGCACTGATGACCCCACGGGGATTCGAACCCCGGTCGCAGGCTTGAAAGGCCCGTGTCCTAGGCCTCTAGACGATGGGGCCGGAGGTTGCGGCGCGGACGGAAAACCGATGTATCAAAAAACGTCGCTCGAAGATCGTCGCCGGGGAAATCGATTCTGGGAAGGGCTCCACGCCTGGTTGCCGAAATCCCCAACTCGCCGAGGGGCGTCACCCTCGGGGCGGGGAGCTTTTCAGGAGAGGGGTTCGGGTCGTAGGTCGACGAGGGGGCCAGCCGTGGCGGCCGACGAATCCGCCACCCCGATGGCAGGGGAAAGGGAAGGGGACGACGAATCGGCGTCGGGGGGCGCGTCGTCGCCTCGGGCGATGGCGTCGAAAACCTCTCTCCGATGGACCGGCACTTCCTTGGGGGCTTCCACCCCGAGACGAACCTTGTCCCCACGGATTTCCACCACCACAATTGTGATGTCGTTGTTGATGACGATGCTTTCGTCCTTCTTCCGCGACAGGACAAGCATGGATCGTTCCTTGACGCTGGGGCGGCAAACACCGTTCGAGGAACGGCCGCCAGTCTCGCCGGTCCAACCGGCGTGGGGATGAGTAAAGCCTTTAGTCGATTCAAACCAAGTAACTGTAAATGTTTCCGCCGTCTCGTCAAGCTGCCCAACGCTCTTTCGGTTTTTCCGGCACGGTTTTCCCTCCCGAACGGCAGTTGGGGGAGGGCAGGCAACTGGACAGTTTGGCTTGTTCCGTTCGCTGTGAGTCCCCGGTCCCTCCGCTCCCAGCCCGATCGGGGTGGCAGACTCTCCGCCTGCTGCGAGTCAGACCCCCGATCTCCGCAGGTATCGGCTGCAGTACCGCTCCGGTATGACGTTGTCGGGGCGGGCGGGGAGGTTTG
>JBAWVV010000347.1:0-4874 GCA_037147115.1 Planctomycetia bacterium
GGCTGATGGGATCGTCCGGCTCTCCGATTGGACAAATGCAGCGGCTGCGCCGATCGGTCGTTTCGAGGCGGGGGGGGCGGTGACCGCCGTTGCCGTCAGCCCCGATGTGACGCTCGTGATGGCGGCACGGGCCGATGCGGTGCTCCGCACTTGGACCGTGGCCGACGGCATGCCGGGCAAGGATCTCCCGGGGCATACCGGGAAGGTCCTTGCGGCCGGTTTCCTGGCGGGTAACCAGCCCTGGTCGGTAGGCGTTGACCGGTCGGTCAAGATCTGGAATGTCGCCGAGGCCCGCCCGGCTTCGGCGTGGGATCTCCCCGCGCCGCCGACGGCGCTTGGCCTGTCTGCCGATGGCAACACGCTGGTGGCTGCCGGCGAGGACAAACTCATCCGCACCCATGCCCTAGCCAATGGCCAGATCCAGCAGACGTTCACCGGCCATGCCGCGCCGATCGTCGCGGTGGGCCTGGCAAGCGACGGCAAGCGATTGGTGTCGCTCGAACGTGACGGTGGGCGCGAAGGGACGTTTCTCTGGGATGTCCCGACCGTGCGCCTCGCCGAGGCAGTCGACCAGGCGGTGGTGGCGGAATCTCCCCAACTCGGGCTGCTCCTCGACGGTGCGGAGAGCTCCTGCCTGGCGATCCGTGGAGACGGCCGGCTGCTGCCCGCAGACCTCCGCTTCGCCAGGCATCTCGAAGGGGGCCAGCAGGGAGTGAGTGGATTGGCGTTCCTCGGCGGCGGTCAGCAGGTGATTGCCGCATCAGTCGACGGATCGATCCGTGGCTATCAGGTCGAGACGGGGCAGGGGGTGTTCACGGCCGGGCATGGCGTCGCGATCCGCACGCTGGCGGTGGCCGACGAGCAAACCTTCGCCACTGGGGGCGCGGATGGATCGCTGCGCCTCTGGCAGGCGGGGGGAGCCGCCTTCGGCATCCACGGGATCGGCAATCTTGGCGGGGAGGTAACGGCGCTCGCTTGGTCGGATGACCGAACACGGATCGTCACCGCGGTCGCCGGTGGCAAGCCGACCGTGACGATCCACGACACCACCACCGGTGTGCTCCTCCAGCGGTTCACCAGCCACGCCCAACCGGTGACGCATCTGGCCTGTGTGGTGGTCGGAGCGGGAGGCAACGCTGGGCCCGAGGGGGCAAGGTGGGTGCTGTCGACGGCGGCCGACGGTGCCTGGCGCTGGCAGGTGGTGGCCGGGCGATCGATGGCGGGGCTCAACCAAAATCCGGTCCATGGGGGAGCGGTGACGGCCGTGGCCCGCTTTCCGGGTGACGGTGGAGAGGTGCTGACCGGCTGCGCCGATGGCGTGGCCCGGCGGATCCGTCTCGCGGACGGGCAGGTGGTCACGCAGTATGCCCACGGTGGCCCGGTGGCCGGGGTGGCGGTGAGTGCCGATGGGGCGCGGGTGGCGACCGTGGGAGAGAACAAGCTGGCCCGCCTCTGGCAGGCGGGGGGGCAGCAGGTGGCTGAACTGCGCGGCGACCAGCGCCTGCGCACGGCTCTGGCCGGGCTGACGCGACAGGTGACCACCGCCACCGAACGGGTGGCCCGCACGAAGCAGCTCCTTGAGGCCGCCGACAAGGATCTGCCGGTGCGCAACGACGTGTTTACCAAGGCGACGGCGGCACTCGCGGCGGCGACGACCGACGTCCAGCAGAAGACCACCGCGGCGATGCAGGCCAACGACGCGAAGACCACCGCCGAACGGGAATCGATCGCCGCGTCTGCGGCAGCCCGCACGATGCAGCTGGCCAAGGCGAAGGCCGATCAGGCCGTGAAGGAGGTGGGGGTGGAGTTGCAGGTGGCCCAGCAGCGCGTCGTGCAGCGGCAGGCGGCCTCCGATGCCAGGCCCACCGACGCCGGGCTCAAGCAGGCCGTGGCCGAAGCTACGGCGGTCGTGCCGCAGGTGCAACAGAAGCAGCAAGCCGCTTTAGCGCTGGCGCAGGCTGCAGCCCAGGCTGCCACCACCGCCGCCACGGCGGCGGGGGCCGCGGCCACGAAGGCGACCGAGGCCGGGAAGCCGGCGGCCGCCGCCGTCGTCGCCCTGAAGACGGCGGAGGGAGCGCGGAGACTCGCGATGCAGCAGGGGGAGATTGCCAAGCGGGAGTTGGAGCAGGCGCAAGTCTTCCTCCAGGTAGCGCGCGACAGCCACCAGCGAGCCGAGGGGACGCTCAACGAGACGAAGGGGCGGCTCGACGCCACGACCGGCGCTGCCAATGCAGCCGAGCAGCCGATCCGACGCGTGGCCTTCTCCCCCGACTCGACCCGTCTGGCAACGGTCGGCGATTTCCCTTCGGCCCAGCTGTGGGACGCAGCCAGTGGAGCGGCACTCTCCTCGTATGCCGCTGGGGCAGGGGCTCTCGTGTCGGTCGCCTCTCTCTCCGGATCACGCTTCGTGACGCTCGCCGCGGACGGGGCCCTCGTCGCCTGGGAGACGAATCCCTCCTGGACGCTCGCGGCGACGATCGGTGGGGACAATCAGCCGGGGCTGATCGCCGACCGGGTGATGAGCGTCGACTTCAGTGCCGACGGCACGCAGCTCCTCGTCGCTGGCGGTGTGCCTTCGCGGTCCGGCGAGCTGGCGATCTTTCAGGTCGCGGACGGCGCGCGGAGCTTCCATCTCCCCCAGGCGCACGACGATGTCGTTCATGCGGCCCGGTTCTCGCCCGACGGGCGCCGGATCGCGTCTGGAGGGGCCGACAAATATCTGCGGACCTTCGACATCGCCTCGATGAAGCCGCTGCGCCGTTTCGAGGGGCATACGAACTATCTCCTCGGGGTGGCCTGGAAGGGGGATGGGCTCGAGATTGCCTCGGCGGGCGCCGATGCGACCGTGAAGGTATGGGATGCCGACTCCGCCGATCAAAAGCAGTCGATCGGCGGATTCACCCGCCATGTCACGGCGGTGGAGTATCGGGGGGCGACCGATGAGATCGTGTCGACCAGCGGCGACAAACAGGTGCGCGTCCACAACGCCAGCAACGGCGGCCTCGCCCGGACAATCCCTTCCGTGCCGGCGTGGCTCCACGGCCTCGACGTGACGGCAAGCGGGGAGATCATCGCCGCCGGGAGCGCCGATGGCACCGTGCACGTGTGGAATGCCACCAACGGCCAGGTGTTAGCGACGATCCCGGCTGACATCAACGGCGGCGAGAAGGGAGCGAAACCGTGAAAGCGTCCGATCCCACGTTACGGCCGGTCGACACGATCGGCGGTCAGACGAGCTCCTCGATCGGCCGCCCCTGCTCGATCATGTAGACGGGGCGTCCGGCCTGATTGACATACTGGACGCGTCCCTCGATCCCCAGCACCTGGAAGACCGTCGCCATCAGGTCCTGCGGGCCGATCGGCGTGGTCTTGGGGACATCGACCTTCTCCGCCGATTCACCGATCACTTGCCCCATCTTCAGGCCGCCACCGGCCAGGGCCAACGTACTCAACGGCGCCCAGTGGTCGCGACCGGCGCCGCCATTGATCTTCGGGGTGCGACCAAACTCGCCACTGACGACGAGGAGAATCTTCTCGTCGACGCCGCGCATCGCCATGTCCTCGACGAGGGCGGCGACGGCCCGGTCGAGCGCTGGCCCGAGGGTGTCCATCGCAGCCTTGATGCCGGTGTGCATGTCCCATCCGCCGTGGCTGACGGTCACGAACCCGCAACCGGCCTCGCACAGTCGGCGGGCCTGGAGGAGCTGCTGGCCGAGACCGGGGCCGTAGCGGTCGACAACGCGTGGGTCTTCATACTTCAGATCGAAGGCCTGCTGCGAGCGGCTGAGAATGATGTCGAAGGCCTGCTGCTCGAAGGCATCGAGCCCTTCGACCAAGCCGCTGCGGTCGACCGAGCGGCGGACGTTGTCGATGCCTGAGAGCAGATCGCGGCGGCCATCGAGCCGGTCCTTGCCGACGACCAGCGCCATGTTCTGCCGCGCTTCGCCCCCCGGATCGAACGGACCATACGCGGTGCCGAGAAACGAGGGCCCGTCGGCATAGATGCCACCGATGCGGACATACGTCGGGATCCCGGATTGCGAGTTGTTGGTACCGCGCTGCCGGGCGAGGATCGAGCCGATGCCGGGGCGGTCGGGCACGGCGCCGTTGTCGGCGAGCCGGTTGTCATAGCCGGTCATGACGTAATGCGTGCCGCCGGAGTGACCACTATTGGTGTGGGCGAAGCTGCGGACGATCGCCAGCTTGTCGGCGATCTTGGCCATCCGTTCGAAGTTGCCGCCGAAGGAGACGCCGGGGAGGTTCGTGGCAACCTCGCCGGTGACGCTGCGGTACTCGGCCGGGGCCGTCATCTTTGGGTCGAAGGTTTCGACGTGGGTCGCTCCGCCGCCGAGCCACAGCCAGATCACCGAGGTGTCTTTCGTGGCAAGGCCAGCGTCGGCCCGCGCGGCACGGGTGCGGAGGAGTTGCCCCAGTCCGAGGCCGCCGACGGCGTGAGCCCCCATCCCAAGAGACCCCCAGCCAAGGGCTCCCAAGCCGAGCGAGCCCACCTTAATCATGTCGCGGCGTGCGAGGCCGGCGCAGTTCTTGTGAAGACGCCCTGTGGGAATCTCAAGCATGATCGCCCCCTGAATAAAGGTCGTGAACCGTTCGCCCCCCGCAACACCCTCAATATTATAACTCGTTTTCGACCGATCGTTCAATGCCGGGGCCGGCTTTTGCCCGACGCTCACGCGTTTGCGAACACACTGGTCAGCGAGGTGCGGGAGGTTCATCCGGCAGGGGAGGGGAGACCCATCCCCCGCCGACGGCGTCGAGCGTTGCGACCGTCGTGCCATTCTCGATGAACGTCACCGGCCCAGGCTTGCGTGCGGGAATCCACGCAAGCGCTGCCTGCTTGATCGAGAACGAGCTTT
>JBAWVV010000348.1:0-4839 GCA_037147115.1 Planctomycetia bacterium
GAAGAGGGCGGGGCGGAAGCATCCGCGGGCGGTCGGCGCCGGGGCTCGGCGGCGCGTCGGAGGCGACCGGGAACAGGGCCGGGTCGATCCGGGCGGCGGCGGCCGGCGCGGCGGAGGGTTGGGGGGCGTTGGCGAGCGCCGCAGCGGGCGAAGCCGCCGCCCGGTGGGGCGTCCAGCGGAGCGCCGAATCGTCTCCCGGGGCACCATCGTCGGCGAGAGCGGAAATGAAGCCCGGCTGGGTGGCCCAAGTGACCAGCGCCATGGCGGCCAGCAGGCGGATACCGTTCGCGACGTTCATGAACACTTCTCCGAGAGCACCCGCGGTGGACGGCACCTGACGAGCTTCTTCAATCGGAAGAGATATCGGCATCGGCGCGACCGGAACTTCCGTGAAAATCACCGCGACCGGCAGCTCCTGCCCAGAGCCCCCGGACGGCCGGCGGCGGTCACAGGGTGGCGCCCCGTCGGGCCAGGCGGGGCCCCCCGCCGCCTGCCCGGCTTGCCCCCGCCGCGGAAATCCCCCGGTCGACCGGCCGGCCGAGGGCTTTAGTGCTCGAGCGCCCGCCCCAGGTCGGCGATCAGATCGGCGGTGTCCTCGATGCCGAGGGCGAGGCGGATCATGTTGTCGTCGATCCCGAACGTCTGCCGCTCCGCCGGGGAGTAGTTCCAGTAGCTCATCACGAGCGGTTGCTCGATGAGTGACTCGACCCCCCCGAGGCTCGGGCCGATCCGCAGGATCCTCGCGGCATCGACCACGCGCGACGTCTGCTGAGAGTCGGCATCCTTGACGAGGAACGTCACGAGGCCCCCGTAGCCGCGCATCGACGCCTTGGCGACGGCGTGGTAGGGATGGCTCTCGAGGCCGGGGTAGTAGACCCGCTCCACCCGCGGGTGGGCCTCGAGGAACCGGGCGACGGCCAGGCCGTTGGCATTGTGCCGGTCCATTCGCAGGGCGAGCGTCTTCAGGCCGCGCTCGAGGAGGTAGCAATTGTGGGGCGAATTGATCCCCCCCATGATGCCGCGGAGATTCCGCACCGGCTCGAGCCTCTCCCGCGAGCCGATGACGACGCCGGCGAGGAGGTCGTTGTGGCCCCCGAGGTATTTCGTCGCCGAGTGGAGGACGAAATCGACGCCGTCGGCAAGCGGGCGGTGGTTGTAGGGGGTGCAGAGGGTGGCGTCGATGAGCGTCAGCACGCCGTGGCGGCGGCCGATGTCGGCGAACCGCTCGCAGTCGACGATCGACAGGTGGGGGTTGGTTGGCGACTCGCTAACGACCATCTTCGTCCGCGCGCTGATCGCCGCTTCCATGGCGTCGTAGTCGCCCGTCTTCACCTCGCGGAAGCCGACACCGAAACGCGTCAGGTGACGGCGGCAGAACTCACGGCTGCGGTGGTAGCACTGATCGAAAAACACCACCTCGTCGCCAGCGCTCAAGTGCGCCATGAGCACGCCGACGAGCGCCGCCATGCCGGTGGAGAAGAGGACGGCCATCTCGCCGCCGTCGAGGGCGGCGAGTTTGTCTTCCACGACCCGTTCCCCCGGGTTGCCGTAGCGGCCGTATTCCTCGCGGGGGAGGTCCTGCTCGATGAAGTCCAGGATTGCGCGGGTGTCGGGGAAGGTGTAGGTCGACGCGGAGACGATCGGGTCGGTGATGGAGTTGGCCAGTTTTTGCCGGGCCTCGCCGGCGTGGACAGCAGCAGTGGAGGGGCCCACGCCCCGCCCCGAACGGAGGGCCGCGTCGAGCGCGGCTGACGACGGCGGGGGGCTCGACCCGGAGGAACGGTGAGGCTCGGGGCTGGTCATGGGACTTCCGTGAAGGGGGAAATGGGCCGAAAAGCCCGGTGATTGGGGAGTGTAGTCGGGGCCCGCGGCACCGACAAGGAATCGGGGGCGTGACCGTCTGGCGGGAGAGGTTCGCGTGGGCGCGCGGACAGCGGGAGCGGTAAGCTGTCGCTGTTCGGCCCCGTCGGCGTTTCGCGCGTGCGGACGATACGGTGGGGCGACCGCGAGGTGATCCGCGCATGAGCAAGTCCACGAGCCGCTCGAAGCCCCCGCGTGCCGGGGGCCGCGGCGAGCCGGCTCCCCCCGCCGAGCCCCGCTCGCTGGGGCCGCCACGCCGGCTGGTCATCTCGCTCTGCTCGCTCGCGGCGGCGGCGGCGATGGTCCGGGCCGGGCTCCTCGAACCGGTCGTCGGCGGCGTCGTCGACGGCGCTGTCCGCAACATCCTCACGCTCATTCTCGGCTTCTCGGCGCTGATGTCGGCGGTGTTGTGGTTCGTCCGCGAGAGTGGCCACAGCCCGGCGCGGAAGCGCGGTCTCGCCTTCGGGCTTCTGGGGCTGGTCGCCCTCGGTCTGGCCACGCTCCGGGTCGAGCGCGTCAGTGGCGATCTCGTGCCGGAGTTCCGCTGGGCGTGGCAGAAGTCGCGCGACACGCTCCTCGCCCGCCCCGTCGCGCCGCCGCAGCTGGCAAGCGTGGCTCCCTGGCAACCGGCTCCCCACGACTTTTTCCGGTTCCTCGGGCCGGCCGGCGACGCGTCGCTTCCCCCCTCGGCCCCGGCACTCGATCCGGGCTGGAAGAAAAATCCCCCGCGCGAACTGTGGCGCCGTCCGATCGGCGCCGGCTGGGGCGGGTTTGCCACTTTCGGCGACCATGCCGTGACGCTCGAGCAGCGCGGCGACGAGGAGATCGTCACCTGTTTGTCGCTGGCCAGCGGAGAACCGCAGTGGCAGGTGGCGGTGACGACCCGCCACCAGACGGTCCTCGGCGGGGCCGGGCCACGTTCGACGCCGGCGATTCACGACGGCGTCGTCTATGCCGCCGGGGCCACCGGCTGGCTCCATGCAATCGATGGCGCCACCGGCAAGGTGCTCTGGAAGCAGAACGTTGTCGCCGACCTCGGCATCGACGCCGCTGCCCATGCCCTCGCGGTGACCTGGGGCCGCGCCGGATCGCCGCTGATCCTCGGCGATGTCGTGGTTGTGCCGGGGGGAGGGCCGCGCGGCGACGGTCCGGTGTCGCTGGTGGCCTACGACCGGGCGACGGGCGAACGCCGCTGGAACGCCGGCGATGACCAAATCAGCTACGTCAGCCCGAGTCTCCTCGAGATCGGCGGGAAACCGTTCCTCGTGGCGGTGACGGAGTCGCAGGTGATCGGCTTCGATCTGGCTTCGCGAGACGAGGCGTGGCGCTTCCCTTGGCCGGGGCACAGCAACTCCGATGCCTCCTGCACGCAAGCGGTCGTGATCGGCCCGAACCGCGCCTTCATCTCCAAGGGCTACGGCATTGGTGCCGCGGCCTTCGATGTGGAGCCCGGCGCGGATGGGGCGTGGACGGTGAAGGAGGCGTGGCGCAACAAGGCCGGCATGAAGACGAAGTTTACGAATGTCGCCCACCACGATGGCCACATCTACGGCCTCTCCGACGGGATCCTCGAGTGCCTGCGGGCGAGCGACGGCAAGCGGATGTGGAAGGGGGGGCGTTACGACCAGGGGCAGTTGCTCCGCGTCGGCGATCTCCTCGTCGTTCAGTCGGAGCCGGGAGATGTCGTCCTCGTCGAGGCGACGCCGGAGGCCCATCGCGAGGTGGCCCGCCTCACGGCCCTTTCCGACCAAACATGGAACTCCCCGGCGATCGTCGGCGACAGGCTCTTGGTGCGCAACGCCGTCGAGGCGGCTTGTTATCGGTTGCCGCTGCGCGGCGCCTCGGCCGCAGAGGCTGCGGCGCCGTCCGGGGCGACCTCCCCTGCGGTCGGTGCTCCGTTGTCTGATCCGCCGCTGGCAGTGCCCGTTGAGGAGAAGCCGGCGGCATGAGCGCTGGCACTCCCATGGCTCCACACCCGCAAGCACTCGCCGGTCGGACGGCGCTGGTCACCGGAGCAACGCACGGCATTGGCCACGCCGTAGCGCTGCGGCTGGCGGCCGCTGGGGCCCGCGTCGCGATCCATGGCCGGTCGGCGGCGGCGGCGGACGACCTCGCCGGCGAGCTTGCCGGTCTCGGTGGCTGTGCCGGCCGGTTCCTCGCCGACCTCGGGGAGCCTTCGTCGCTGCCGCGGCTCGTTGAAGATGTCACCGCGGCGCTCCCCGATCTCGACACGGTCGTTTTGATCGCCGGGGCCGACGTCCTCACCGGGGCCGCCGCGGCCTGGAGTTTCGAGCGGAAGCTCGACGAATTGCTGCGGGTCGATGTCGGGTCGACGATGCTTCTCGCGCGGGGATTCGGCCGGTGGATGAAGGCCCGCTGGGGGGGGGAGCAGGTGGCGACGGGGAAGGCGCGTGGAACGATCGTGACCATCGGCTGGGATCAGGCCGAGACCGGGATGGCGGGGGATTCGGGGGAACTGTTCGCGGCGACGAAGGGGGCGGTGATGGCGTTCACGCGGAGCGTGGCCCGGTCTCTCAGCCCTGAGGTGCGGGTCAATTGCGTTGCCCCCGGCTGGATCCGCACGAAGTGGGGCGAGGGGGCAAGCGACGTCTGGCAGCAGCGGGCCGTGCGCGAGAGTATCCTGCGGCGCTGGGGGGAGCCGGCCGACATCGCCGCCGCGGTGGGGTGGCTCGTCTCCCCCGACGCCGCGTTCGTCACCGGCCAGGTGATCCCCGTCAACGGCGGCTTCCGGCGGGCGTGAGTGTGGTAGCTGCGCCGCGGCTGTCATGCCTCGGGTGACCGAATGCGCCGCGATGACCGCAGACGGGCATCAGTCGCCCAGTCTCTTCCGTTTCGATGCCTTCTTGAGCTTCGATGCCTTCTTGAGCTTCGATGCCTTCTTTTTCGTCGGAACCCTTTTTTTCTTGGATGCAGGCTGGGGCTCTGGGATTGGCTCGGGGGTGGGGGGTATGGACCGCC
>JBAWVV010000349.1:0-4838 GCA_037147115.1 Planctomycetia bacterium
GCTCGGGTCTGGATCTCGGGGCTCGAGATTCTCAATCGCAAGCTCGGCGTCCTCCGCATCTTGGACCTTTCCGCCACCCCCTTCTTCCTCCAGGGCTCGGGCTACGCCGAAGGGACGCTTTTCCCCTGGACAATGAGCGATTTTTCGCTCATGGACGCCATCGAATGCGGGATCGTGAAGCTCCCCCGCGTGCCGGTCGCCGAAAACATCCCCGGCGACGAGATGCCGATGTTCCGCATGCTCTGGCAGCACATCCGCGCCGACATGCCGAAGAAGGGCCGCGGCACGGCAGGCAGCCTCGATCCACTCAAGCTCCCCGCCCGGCTCCAAACGGCCCTTCATGCCCTCTACGGCCACTACGATCAGACGTTCAAGCTCTGGCAGGAGAGCAAGATCGAGGTGCCCCCTTGCTTCCTCATCGTCTGCCAAAACACCGCCATCTCGAAGCTCGTCTTCGACTACGTCTCAGGATTCGAGCGGGAGAACGCCGACGGCACAACGAGCCTGGAAAACGGACGGCTGCCGCTGTTCCGCAACTTCGACGCCCACGGCGCCCCTCTCGCCAAGCCCAACACGCTCCTCATCGACAGCGAGCAGCTTGAATCGGGCGACGCCCTCGATTCCGGCTTCCGGGCCATGGCCGCTGACGAGATCGAGCGATTCCGTCGGGAGATCGTGGAACGCACCGGCCGCCAGCAAGACGCCGCCGATCTTTCCGATCAAGACCTTCTCCGCGAGGTGATGAACACCGTCGGCAAGCCGGGCACCCTCGGCGGCGGGATTCGGTGTGTCGTCTCCGTCGCCATGCTCACCGAGGGCTGGGACGCCAACACCGTCACCCACGTCCTCGGCGTCCGGGCCTTCGGCACCCAGCTCCTCTGTGAGCAGGTCATCGGCCGGTCCCTGCGGCGGCAGTCCTACGAGCTCAACCAGAAAGGTCTCTTCAACGTCGAGTATGCCGACGTCTTTGGGATCCCCTTCGACTTCACCGCCAAGCCGGTCATCGCTCCGCCGCAGCCGCCGATGAAGCCGACGGTCGTGAAAGCGATCAAACCAGACCGCGATCACCTGGAGATCCGCTTCCCGCGAGTCGAGGGCTATCGGGTCGAGTTGCCAGAGGACCACTTGGAGGCGACGTTCAGCGCCGACTCGATCCTCGAGCTGACGCCCGATCTTGTTGGCCCGTCGATCACGCAAAACTCCGGCATCATCGGCAAGTCGGCCGACATGAGCCTCAAGCACCTGGAGGAGATGCGGCAGGCGACGGTCCTCTACGAGCTCACGAAGCGCCTGCTCTACACGAAGTTTCGTGATGCTGGGGAGGAGCCAAAGCTCCATCTCTTCGGCCAGCTCAAGCGGATCACGAAGCAGTGGCTCGACACCTGCCTCGTCTGCAAGGGGGGCACCTACCCGGCCCTGCTTCGCTACGAGCAGCTTGCCGACATGGCCTGCCACCGGATCACGACCGGGATCACGGAGGCCTACCGTGGCGATCGGCCCGTCGTCGCCATGCTCGATGCCTACAACGCCACAGGCTCCACTCGCTTCGTCAACTTCAACACCTCCCGCAACCCCCTCTGGCAGACCGCACCCGATAAGTGCCACGTGAATTGGGTGATCTACGACAGCGAATGGGAGGCCGAGTTCTGCCGCGTCGTCGAGGGTCATCCGCAGGTGCGGGCCTACGTGAAGAACCACAATCTCGGCTTCGAGGTTCCCTACCGCTACGGCTCCGAGGTTCGCAAGTATTTCCCCGACTTCATCGTCCATGTCGATGATGGCCACGGCGACGACGACCTGTTGCGTCTCGTCGTCGAGATCAAGGGCTACCGCCGCGAAGACGCGAAGGAAAAAGCCGCCACGATGGCCACCTACTGGGTGCCCGGCGTCAACCAGCTCGGCACCCACGGCCGCTGGTCGTTTGCCGAATTGACCGAGGTCTACAAGTTTGAGACCGATTTTGCCGCCAAGGTCGGTCAGGCCTTCGACGTCATGCTCGACGAAGCGAGCGCATCCCACGGAGCGGCGACTGCCGTTGCTTCCCGATGAAACGCGACATGATCCTCCAGCTCACGACCACCTTCGAAGGCCATGCCCAGCAGGCGGAAAGCGGCGTCGAATACTGGCTGGCCCGCGACCTCCAGCACCTCCTTGGCTACGCAAAGTGGGACAACTTCCTGAACGTGGTTACGAAGGCCAAAACGGCCTGCGAGGGGTCGAATCACCGCGTTTCCGACCATTTTGCCGACGTTGGGAAAATGGTGGACCTGGGCTCGGGCAGCCAGCGGGAGGTGGAAGACCTCATGCTCACCCGATATGCCTGCTACCTCATCGCTCAGAACGGCGATCCGAAGAAGCCTGAAATCGCCTTCGCGCAATCCTATTTCGCGATTCAAACCCGCCGTGCGGAATTGATCGAGGAGCGCATTCTGGCGACGGAGCGGATCGCCGCGAGGCAAAAGCTCACCGCGACGGAGAAGGAGCTTTCCCATGTGATTTTCGAGCACACGGGGGGCGAAAAGAACTTCGCGATCATCCGCAGCAAAGGCGATCAGGCGCTCTTCGGCAAGACGACCCAGGCCATGAAGGCGCGATGGAAGGTTCCCGACGGCCGCCCGCTCGCGGACTTCGCTCCCACGATCATTCTCAAGGCGAAGGATTTCGCCACGGAGATCACGATCTTCAATGCTCGGGCCCATGGCCTGGAAACAGAGTATGCCATTTCCAACGAGCATGTCACAAACAACGAAGCCGTTCGCAAGACGTTGATCGATCGGGGCATCCGGCCGGAGCAGCTCCCCCCGGCGGAAGACGTGAAGAAGGTCGAACGCCGCTTGGCGAACGAAAACAAAAAGGCTCTCGGCGATCCTCCATCGCTCGATTCCCAGGAGGGCTCCGATGGCTAAGCGCAAGAAAGCCGACGTCTTTCCAGCCGACACGTCCAAGAAGAGCAAGTCGGTCGAAACGATCACCCATGAGGGCGACAAGCGCCGCAACATCCCCACCGCCGAGATGCAGTCGGTCGTCAAGAAAGACCAGCAGGGGCCGGTGCGCGTCGAATACGACCGGCGAAACCGCGATCTCGACCCGCAGCTCGTATGGCGCGGGAAGGACGAGCAGGATTGGAGCGATTTGGTCGTCAACGCCCCGCCGCTCTACATCCAGGAGAAGGTCCACCCCAAGGCCCTCATCGACGATCTTCTCAAGCAGACCGATCGGGCCGAGAAGCAGGGCCGCGAATACCAGCACGATCTCTTCGGCGACTTCAACGGCATCCCGTCCGGCGCCGATAAGACCGACTTCTACCATCACGACCAAAACTGGTCGAACCGGATGATCTTGGGCGACTCGCTCCAGGTCATGGCGAGCTTGGCCGAGCGCGAAGGGCTACGCGGGAAGGTCCAGTGCATCTACTTCGACCCACCGTACGGCATCAAGTTCAACTCCAATTTTCAATGGAGCACGACCAGCCGCGACGTGAAGGACGGCAAGGCCGATCACATCACCCGTGAGCCGGAGCAGGTGAAGGCGTTTCGGGATACGTGGAGGGATGGGATCCACTCGTACCTCACGTACCTTCGTGATCGGCTTACGGTTGCTCGCGATCTGCTGACGGAGTCGGGGTCGATCTTCGTGCAGATCGGGGATGAGAACGTGCACCGCGTGCGGGCGGTGATGGATGAGGTGTTTGGCGAAGCGAACTACAGCGGGCAAATCACAGTTGTGAAGACTGCGGGCCAAAGCTCTGAACTCATCGCAGGCACGGCAGACTTCGTGCTTTGGTACGCGAAACAAAAGCCGTCAATTAAGTTTAGGAATCCTCTTCTTCCCAAGGGCTTTGATTCGGACAAGGCTGGCGTATATCGCTGGGTCCGTGGTGCGGATGGGGTTGCTCGTCCACTCACAGATGCCGAGCGGGCGAGCGGTGAGAAGAACGGCGTGTTCTGCCTCGACAATCTCACTTCTCAGCGGCCTCCCGGTAGCTTCCCCGTCACTGTCAATGGTCGCGTCTTTGCATCAGGTAAGGGGTATTGGAAAACTGGCGAAATCGGAATGGCGAAGCTACTCAAAGCGAATCGGATCACGCCAGCGAGCAACAGCTTGAGATACGTTCGCTTCATGGACGATTTCAAAGCCCATGCCATAGGCAATGTCTGGAGCGATACCGGTACCGGCAGCTTTACCGACGAGAAAATCTACGTTGTTCAGAGCGGTACAAAACTCGTTCAGCGTTGCGTCTTGATGGCCACCGACCCCGGCGACCTCGTCATCGACCCGACTTGCGGTTCCGGCACAACGGCCTACGTCGCCGAGCAATGGGGCCGCCGCTGGATCACGATCGACACGTCGCGCGTTGCGTTGGCCCTCGCCCGGGCCCGGATCATGGGGGCCCGTTATCCCTACTACCTCCTTGCCGATTCCCGGGAAGGGCAGAAGAAGGAAGCCGACGTCGCTGCCACGGCCGCCTCGACGCAGCCCGTTCACGGCAACGTCCGCCTCGGCTTCGTCTATGAGCGGGTGCCGCACATCACGCTCAAATCGATCGCCAACAACGCCGAGATCGACGTGATCCACGACAAGTGGGTGGCGAAGATGGAGCCGCTCCGGGAGACCCTCAACAAGGCCCTGAAGAAGAAATGGGAGGAGTGGGAAATCCCCCGCGACGCCGACGCCGCGTGGTCGGCCGAAATCAAAAAGCTCCACGGGCAGTGGTGGGAAGCCCGGATCGGCCGGCAGAAGGAGATTGACGCCTCCATCGCCGCTAAGGCCGAGAGCGAATACCTCTACGACAAGCCCTACGAAGACAAGAAGAAGGTCCGGGTGGCGGGGCCGTTTAC
>JBAWVV010000350.1:0-4834 GCA_037147115.1 Planctomycetia bacterium
AGTGCGGACCACACCACGAGCACGACGCCGACCATCGCCGTCGTCAGTTTCAGGCAGTGCCGAAGGAATGATTTCATGGACATGCGCGGTGCTCATGGGGAGGGATGGACACATTCACTTCCTCCGCCGTTGCGAGACCGGTTGGCGGGGTCCGTCGGAAACTCCCCGGAACACCGGACGGCCGACGTCGTCCCCCTCCGCGTCCAACTCGAGCGCCTCGAGGGCCGACTCGACATCGTCATACTCCGCCATCCTCACAATGTCGGCCAACGGGATCCAGTACCGGCGGGCAGGGGCCGCAGGGGCACCGGCAGGATCGGCGGCCCCTTCCGGGAGGGTGCCGGTGAGGAAAAAGACGTTGCCGAGGCGACGGATCCGCGCCCCGGCGAGGGCCCAGGGGGGAGCGGGAAGGAGGTCGTCCTCGTACTCGAGCGTAAAGACGACGATCGCATCCTCGAAGTCGTGCTCGCCCCCCTCCGCCGGTCGCTCGGCAGCACTGGCCGTCATCCCGAGGAGGATGATCAAAAGAAACGTCGCGGCAGATCGCAGCAGCATGATCGATGGGCCCCCGGGAGCATGACATTTACCGTTCCGCTATCGTACCGGCGCGCTATGGCCAGCGCCAGCCTCTCCCGTGGAGCCGCTTGGGGCCTTTCGAGCGATCGAAACTCCTTCGGGATGGTATGGTCGGTGGCGCCGAGCGGGCTCCGCACTCCGGGCGGGTGCCCGCGGCAGCCAGGGGATTGAGCGCTTCCAGAGACCGGGCTGGGCGGCCATGACGGGAGAAAGAATGAAGCGAGTCATCCTCATTACCGCCGCGATCCTCGTCTCGACGGCGGTCGTCGCGGCGGGAGTGTTCGTCGCCCGCCACGACTGGGCCGTCGAGGAATTGATGGGGGAAGTCCACGAGGGGCCCGCCTCGCCCTACGCCCGGATCAACGCCCAAGCCACGGTCGCCGCCCCGGAGTGGGAGAAACTCGATGGCGTCCTCGAGCCCCTCGACGAGATGTGCCAGGCGCTCCTCGCTGCCAACGACGTGACGATCCGGGATTCGTCCGCCGGCTATGTCGACGCGGTGGGGCACCTGCGGCGGGCGATCACCGATCGTGATCAATCGGCCCTCCAGACTGCGTCGCAGAGCCTGCAGACGTCGTGCGCGGATTGCCATTTTGTGGGGGGCGTCGGCGGGAATCTGCCCACGCGCTGATCAACGCAGGGGTAGGGCCGCGCCGGCGAGGGCCCCGCAGCCGCAGGAGACCGGGGGCGGATGGATTCCGTCGGCCGCGGCGTGGATACTCTTGCTTCCCCTTCCCTGCGCTTGCGCTCCATGAATGCCAACTCCATCCGCCTTGCCGACCGTTGGCTCGGGCTTCCCGCCTGCGCATTGCTGACGGTCTTCCGCCGGCTCTTCGATTGGCGGCGGCCGACCGGGCCGGTGAAGCGGATCCTGTTCCTGAAACTCGTCGAGCAGGGGGCCACCGTCCTCGCCTACCCGGCCCTCCGGGCAGCGGTCGAAAAGGTTGGCCGGGAGAACGTCTTTTTCATGGTCCTGGCCGAGAACCGGCCGATCCTTGATCTCCTCGACGTCATCCCCGCGGAGAACGTCATCGTCGTGCCCACCGGTGGGCTCGTGCCGACGCTCCGCGGCATGCTCGGGGCGATGGGAAAGATCCGCGCGGCCCGGATCGACGCGGTCATCGACTACGAGCTGTTTTCGCGGGCCTCGGCCGTGCTCGCCTACCTCAGCGGCGCCCAGCGGCGGATCGGCTACCACAGCTACCACGGCGATGGCCCATGGCGCGGCGACCTCCTCACCCACCGCCTCGTCTGCAATCCCCATCTCCACATGCAGACGGTGATGTCGCTGATGGTCGAGGCGGTGGGGCGCGATCCGCACGATCTCCCCGCGCTCGACATCGACCTTTCCAGGCTCGACACCGAGCTGAAGCGGTTCGTGCCATCGGCCATGGAGGCCGGTGAGGTCGGCGCCATCATTGCCAAGGCTTCTGGGACCTCTCCGGGGGGGCCGCTGATCCTCCTCAACGCCAATGCGAGCGATCTGTTGCCGCTGCGCAAGTGGGACAGCAATCGCTACGTCGATCTGGCCCGCCGTCTCCTCCCGACGAATCCCGACCTGCGGATCGCTTTTACCGGCGCGCCGTCGGAAGCCGCGGCCGCCAAGGCGCTGGTGAGAAAAGTCGCCGATCCGCGCTGCTTCTCGCTCGCCGGGGAGACGACGATGCGGCAGCTGATCGTCCTCTACACCCGCGCCGATCTGCTCGTCACCAACGACAGTGGGCCGGCCCACTTCGCCTCGCTCACCGGGATCGACGTGATCACCCTGTTCGGCCCCGAGACGCCGGCAGTCTTCGGGGTCCGTGGCCCCTTGAGCCACATCCTCCACGCCGGGCTCCCCTGCTCCCCTTGCGTGAACGCGGCGAACAACCGGCTCTCCGCCTGCCGCAATAATCTCTGCATGCAGGCGATCACCGTCGACCGGGTGGAAGCAACGGCCCGGCGGGTGCTCGCCGAGCGCCGCGACCGCCTCGCCAGGGCGGAATGACGCCCGCCGCTCGCCCCCGCGGCTACGTCGACGAGAGCGCCTTCCAGTAGGCGGCGATCCCCTCCTCGAGCGTCATCATCGGCTTCGTCCAGCCGGCGCCCCGCAGGCGGGTGGTGTCGGCGCAGGTGTAGGCCTGATACTGGCCGAGAAGATCGTCCGGAAAGGGGATCGTGACAGGCGCCGGGCTGCCGCTCACCGCCGACACGATCCGCCCCATGTCGGCGAACGATCGGGGCGTGCCGGTACCGACGTTCACGACCGATGCTTGGAGGCGGCCGGCGAGGCCCTCGTCGAGGAAGAAGAGATTGACGGCGGCCACGTCAGAGACGGCGATGAAGTCGCGGAGGAAGCCGTCGCTCCCGGCGAACAAGCGCGGCGCCTCTCCGCGTTTGACCGCCTGAAAGCAGTGCCAGGCTACGCTCGCCATCCGCCCCTTGTGCCCCTCGCCGGGGCCATAGACGTTGAAATAGCGCATCCCGACGACCGGCACGGTGGGAACGCGCAGTGCACGGTGCACGTGCTGGTCGAAAGCCCACTTCGAGAACGCATATGGCGTCCGGGCGTCCTCACAGGCAGGCTCCTCGCGGAAGCCGCGGCGACCGTCGCCGTAGACGGCAGCAGAGCTGGCGTAGAGAAACGGGCAACGATGGGCCTCGGCGAGGGCGAGGAGTCGCTTGGAGTAGGTGTAGTTGAGCCGCATTACCGCGCGGCCGTCCCGGGCGGTCGTGTCGACACAGGCCCCCTGATGGAGGATGGCGGTCAGCGGGGGAAGGGAATCGAGCGAGGCGAGCAGTTCGTCGCCGTCGAGATAGTCGGCGAACGACTTCCCGGCGAGGTTCGCACACTTCACTCCCTCGGTGAGATCGTCGACGGCGAGGATGTCGGTCTGCCCGCGGGCATTGAGGGCGGCGAGGATATTCGAGCCGATGAATCCGGCGGCACCGGTGAGGAGGATCATGGGGCGGGCTTCCGCGACGCGAGGATGTGGTCGACGATGTTCGTCGTGGAGACATTTGCCACGAACAGTGGGGTCGCCACGCGGCCACCGCGGGCGAGCACGAGATCGGCCCCGACGACATCGGCGGCCTTGTAGTCGGCCCCCTTGATGAGCACGTCCGGCTCGAGGGCCCGGATCAGCTCCAGCGGCGTGTCGCCATCGAACTCGCACACCCAGGCGACGCTTGACAGGGCCGCCAGCACCGCTTGTCGGGCCGCGGAGGTGACGTACGGCCGGGGCGCTCCTTTGAGCCGCGTCACCGAAGCATCCGAATTGACGCCGACAACGAGGAGATCGCACTCCCGCGCGGCTGCCTCGAGGAGCGCGACATGGCCGTGGTGGAGGATGTCGAAGCAGCCGTTGGTAAATCCGATCTTCTTCCCCTCGCCCCGCGCTCGGCGGACGGCGGCCCCGAGGGCCTCGGGCCCGAGCACCTTCCCCCGGTCGATCGTCGACTGGGCGTCGATGGCGGCGCGCACTTCGCTGCGCGAGATCCGCGCGGCGCCGATCCGGGAGACCTGGATGCCGGCGGCGGCGTTGGCGAGCACACAGGCCTCCTCGAGGGGTGTTCCCTCGGCCAGCGAAACTGCCAGCATGGCCACCGCCGTGTCGCCGGCGCCGGTGACGTCAAACACCCCCTTGGCCTGCGTCGGTATCACTGCCACCCGCCCGTCGGAGACGACGACCATCCCCTGCTCGCCGAGGGTTACGACCACCGCCGCGATGGTGAACCGGGCGCGGATCGATTCCGCCGCGCGGATGGCGTCGTCGCTGTCGCGGATCGGGAATCCGCACACGGCCGCCGCCTCGCTCCGGTTCGGCGTGATCACCGCCGCACCGGCGTAGCGACTGAAATCGGCCCCCTTGGGGTCGACGATCGTCGGGATCCCGGCCCGTTTAGCCCCGTCGATCACCGCCCGGCAGACGGCCGTGTCGCAGACCCCTTTGGCGTAGTCGGAGAGAATCGCGACCCGGGCCGTGGGGAGATGGGCTGCCACGTGGTCGAGGATCGAGCCCCGTGCCACGCCGTCGGTGAGTGGCGACTCCTCGTCGAAGCGGGCGATCTGCGAGTGACCGGCGAGCAGGCGCGTCTTTGTCGTGGTCGGGATCGTGGCGGTATCGACGATCGAGGCGGTGGAGACGTCAGCCTCGGCGAGCACTCCTCGAAGCCGATCGGCACTCGTATCACGCCCAACGACGCCAACCAGGAGCGGCCTCCCCCCCATCGCAGCCACGTTTCCGGCGACGTTGCCGGCACCGCCGGCGCGTTCGAA
>JBAWVV010000351.1:0-4828 GCA_037147115.1 Planctomycetia bacterium
GCCGTAGGTGATCGTGAGATCGTCGGCCCTGATTTCGAGGGCCACCGGCGTGATCGTGAGCGTGCCCGCGATCGTCGTGATCTCGTAGTCGGCGGCCTCGAAGCCGCTGGCCTTGATGGAATAGTCGCCGGCATCGCCCCCGGCAGCGGCCGTCTTGAGGATCGGCTGCGACGAGAGGGCCGCAAGCGTCTCGCCGTTGACGAAGCCCTCCGCTGCGAAGGTGAGGGTGGGGATCGGCGAGCCGTAGGCCACCGACGCGTCGTTGACCAGGATCACGAGCGACGCCTTGGCCACGGTGAGCGTGCCCGGCTCGTACGCGAAGTCATAGAAGGAGTCGGTGGCCGTCGTGGCCGTGATCGCGTAGCTGCCGGCATGGAGAGCGCCCTGCGGGATCGAGAGCACCGGCAGCCCGGCAAGTGAACTCTCGGTGTCGCTTCCCAGGAAGCCGCTGATCGAATAGGAGAGCGCCAAGGTGGAAAGATTGTCGCCGTAGGTCGCCGTCTGGTCGTCGATCCGCACCGTCAACTTCGGGCGCAGAACGTCGAACGCCACGGTCACCGGCGTGGCCGCAAAAATGTAGTCGTCACCGGGCTGCGACACCGTCACCACGACATGCCCGAGGCCGGTCACCTCGAGGAGGCCATCGGCATCGATCGTTGCCGGGCCGGTCACCGCATACGTCACCGGGATCCCGAGCGACGACGAAGCAAACACTTGACGCATCGTGGAAGCTGCCCCCCAGGTGACGTCGGCCAGGGCCGTCACCGACAGCGTCTGCGGGGTGCCGACAAGCGCCGTAATCGGCGTTGCCTGGCTCGCAAGATACTCGTAGCCCATCGTCGACACGCCGTTATAGACGGCGGAGAAGCGGTGCTCGCCGATAGTGATGAGGCTGCTGCGCCACGTCGCCTCGCCGGCGGTGTCGACGTCGACCGTACCGAGGACAGTGTCGCCGTCTTTGAAGGTCACGCTCCCGGCATACCCGATGTGGGTGGCGGAATCGCGGACCACTGTTGCCTTGAGGACGGTCGTGTTCCGGGGAGTCCCGTCGAGGGTCGACACCGCGAGAGCGGTGATCGTCGCCACCGGGGCCTGCTTGATTTCCCCGACGCCACTGTAGAGCACGATCGCGTTGGTGGCCGAGGAGGCTTTCAGAATGAAGAACTGCCGCGGGTCGAGCGATGTTCCGGCATGGACCGGCACGGTCACGCTCTTGGTCGGTGCGTCGCCGGCGGCCCACACAAGCGTTCCCGATCGGGCATCGTAGTCTCCGTCGGCGACCGTCGCGGTGTAATCCGCAGTTGCGTAGCCGATGCTGATCGGCAGCAGCGGCGAGGGATCGCCCGTCACGCTCACTTCGAAGGTCGCAGTCCCGGAGCCATCGGGGCCGACGACCACCACGGGATCGTTGAAAGAGACCTTCGGCGCTTCGAGGTTGCCGACGATCTGTGCCGCTACGAGCGTGTCGAGCGCGGCGCCTGTGTACGAGGCCTCGACGTCAGCGGCCGTCGCCGTCCCGGCGTTCACTGCCGCGAGCTGCTCGGAAGCGACGCCCGTTGCCACGATCTGCGGCTTCACTATCGCCTTGAGCGCTGCCCCCATCTCGACCAGATCGCCGCTGACGGGGATCGACACCGCTCCCACCTTTGCCACGATCGCCGCGATCACGCGGGCGGCCGAGGCGCTGTTGGATTGCCGCGAGGCTGAGGCGAGATCGATGCCAGCCCGCGTCGCCGTGGCCGAGATCATCGCTTGAGCGGTCGATTCACTCGTCAGATCGAGCGGCACACTCGATCCGGCGGCGCTGTCGACCATGTCGGCGAGAGCCGCGAAGGCATGGATCCCGAGCGACTGCTGCGTGGGACGGCCCCCGGCGCCGTTGGTGAGCCCGTCGAGGCTTGCCGCCGTCATCGACACGAGCGACACGATCTCGACGTCACTGGCAAACACGGCCGCCGCCGGCGCTACGCCCTCGAGGGCAACGGAGAGGTAGTCGGCAGCGTTGACGTCGAATTGTTCCGGCAGCCCGAGCCCCAACTTGACCCGTGCCGCCGCCGTCGCCTCGTCACGCGAGGAGCCGTCGACGATACCTGTCTGGAGCGTCGTGAACGGGCTCATCACGGCGGAGGACACCGGGGCGACGAGGACGAGCCGGTTCGGGACTGCTGTCGACGTATCGATGCCGCCAACCATCACCATCCGGCCGGTGGTCGTCCCCTCCGGCAGGCCGAGCGTGAATTCGCCGTTGGCGGCGGTTGTGGTGTGGGGCTGGGTCGCCGGATCGTATGACACCACGGCGCCGGCCAGGCTCGTACCGCTCGCGTCGTAGTAGGCCATCGCCCCGTCGATCGGCCCAAGCCGTGACCATACCTTTTTCGCGGCTTGCTTGGCGGCCTCGGCCTTTTGCTTGGCAGCGTCCGCCAGTTTCTTTGCGGCGTCCGCGGCCTTTTGCGCGGCTTCGTCCGCCAGTTTCTTTGCTTCTTCCGCCGCTTTCTTTGCGGCTTCCTTGAGCGCATTGTCCCAAGTCGAAAAATCGGGAAGGACTGTGGCGGTGTCCCCAAGCTTCACCTTGATCGTGATGACGGGAAGCTTGTCGACCAGATTGGCGGAGAAAGTCAGGTAACTGTCGTCTGACTTTGGGTTCTTGAGGTTGATACGGAATAGCGACTCCGTATTCGCCAGCGACACCGTCTTGGAGTCCACGTTTCCAATTAACATCCTGTAGGCCGCGGGGATCGGGATCGCCAGCCCCACAGTTTCCTTGCCGGAGACTTCGAGATAGCCGCTCTTCAAATTAGCGCTGACTGACCCCTTCCAGGTGAGGCCCGAGAGATTGGACGTGACGCTGGCCGTACCGCTGAACTTTGTGAGGTTCCCGTTGACGATAATGATGCCGGGATCGTTTTTTGTGCCGATGCTCAGGTTGGCCGTGTCGAAGGCGAAAAACGTAGAAGCCTGCCCCGAGAACTCGACGCGCTTGTCGGCGTAGTTGTAGCTCACGTTCAAGTTGCCACCCGAAATCAAGCCTGCGGCGAAGTTTGTGACTTCGAACGAGAACCGCTTGAGCTTCTTCCCCTGGACGATGAACCCGTTCTTGCTTGTGTCGGTGAGCGCCGCGAGGGCATTGGCGCGTGATCCACCGCCGATTGTCGCGGTTGCGTCCTTGTAGATACCACTTTGTCCGAGAAGCTCCTTGGGAACGGCGAGCCCAACCTTCCCTGTGCCCCAGAACGAGAACGTTCCGGTCTTTGCGCTGAAAATAGCCCCGAGTTTGATCGACGACCCCGGGAGCTTGATCCCTTCAAACTCCATGTTTGAAGTGACCGTCATGTCGAGATACTCGAGCTTTCCGTCGGTGAGCGTCAGCCCGGGCGTCTTGCCGTCGTCGCTGCCGAACTGGACTTCGACCGCCACGACTTCGACGACGACCTTAGCGGAGCCAGTGAGGTTGAATCGGGACTGTTCCCCGGCCTTGGTCGTGTCGTAGTCGCGGTCCCACTGAAACCGCAACTCCTTTAATTCGAACGAGACCTTGACCGGCACCGGCGTCTTAATGTCGAGCTCAAAACTGGTGCTCACCTTCATGTCGAGCTTGTCGAGCTTGCCATTGGTGATCACGAGACCAGGGGAGGTGATCTTGGTCTTGTCATCGGTGTATCCGAACTGGACGCCAAACCCCTTAGCCTGACCGTCGGTGGCCACGCCTACGAGGGCCGCCCCGTCGGCAGTCAGGATGCGAACGTTGGCGGAGCCGCTCATCGAGAACGTTCGGGTAAAGTTGTTATTGCCGGAGGCGACCTTCTTCCAAGTGAAGCGGAGGTTCTCCGCATTGATGAAGACACTGTCTTTGAAGAACGTGCCGGAGACGGCGACGTCAAGGGTCCGCAGATCAGTCCCTACCAATTCGATGCCGGGGCTTCCGTTATCGCCAAACTCGATCATCAATCCCTTCGTCATCGACCCGGTTGTACCACCTGTCATGTACGAGAGGACTTGCGGATTGTCGTTGAATCCGTCGATGAGCGCCGCGGCGACGCCGGAGAACGTCATCCGCTTGTTTGCGGAGTTGTAGGTAAAGTGGAGATCACGGGCATAGATTTTCGCGCTCATGAGCGAGAACTCCGCGTTGACCATGACGTCAAGCCGCTTGAGAGCGCCGTTTTCTATGACCAAGCCGGGGAGCCGCTGGGCCTGCGCCACGGCGTTACTCTGGGAGACTGTGTTGTTCGTCTTATCGATCGTCCACTTCGGCACCGTCCCGTTGATCCGATCGGTGGCGAAGACAACGCCGAACTTTATCTCACCGAGTTCCACCGTCGCGCCGCCAGTCAATTCGAAAGTCTTCTTCGTCGTCGTTTCCGAATACTTCACCGTCAGTCCGCTTGTCGTATCGGTCTTGAAGCTGACACCGGCGATCTTGAGTCCCTCGTCGATGCGGAACTGCATCTGCTGCATGGTGCTGGCGGATGCGATCCAACCGCTTCCTGCCGTGCCCGTGCCGATCGTAACTGGGATCGCGTCCTCGAAGATGCCGTTGCCGGTGCCGAACTTTGCCTTTCCCGTCACCTCCCAAGACCCCGAAGTCGCGGCGTACTTCTTGATCGTGAGATCGGTCGAACCGAAGTCCACGCCGCCGAGGGTGAATGCGGTAGCACTCCGCATGGTTGTCGAGTCAGTGATGCCGGCGGTGTAGTTCCAGCCGTCGGTGTCGGTGGCTCCGAGCTTGACGTCGAAGGAAACTCCCTGAACCTTGAGCGCGGCGGTGCCGGTCAGTTTCCCGACGCCGGTCCCAGGGGTGACCTTGTAGGTGAACGTGCCCGTGGAACCC
>JBAWVV010000352.1:0-4791 GCA_037147115.1 Planctomycetia bacterium
GCAAGAAGGCGGTGGAGATCGGGCGTGAGCCGCAACTGGAATTTTCCGCTGTAGCGTTTCGTCGGTACGTTCGCTGGCGTTGCCTTGGAGTCGGCCGCGCGGATCGCGAGCCATTCCTCCACGATCTGCGAGAGCTCGGCGAAGACCTCCTCCTCACGGTCGCCATGACAGCAGCGGCCGACCAGCGGCGGGGCGCTTCCCACGAAGCAGCCATCCTCCGGGCTCCATTCCACGATCTTCACGAAGGGGCGGACGGAGACCTCGGACATGCCGGAGCGGCCAGTGCGGCGATCACAGGGCGTGGCGGAATCAATCCGCTCCGCGGGACGGCCGGTCACGACGTTTGGTTTGGCGAGCTTCTTCGAGGGCATCACGCACCGCTGCTTCCTGATAGGGCTTGGCGTCATCCCCCTCCCGCCCCGAAAGCGTCACGGGGTTGACTGCCGATGAGTGAGTGAAATCCGATGACTTCCCTTTCCGCCCCGGTTTTCAAACCCGGCACGCTCGAGATCGCGGATGAGAGATCGAATTTTTCTCGGCAATCAATTCAGTACCACTCTAGTACCGCCTACATCAGAAAACAAGGGGTTTGCCGCCCTCTTGACGGGCAACTGGATGGATCTTACCATGACTTATCGAAACGTCAACTAGCTGACTAAGATCAACATAGATCGGCCGAAGGATTTTCCTTTCTCATGGATCCACGCACAAACCCTTTCGCCCCAGGGGCGGGCAACCCGCCACCCGAGCTCGCCGGTCGCGACGCGATCATCGAAGAGGCATCGATCGCCCTCGATCGGATGAGGAATGGGTTGTCTGCGAAGAGCATCATGCTTGTAGGGCTTCGCGGCGTCGGCAAGACCGTCCTCCTCAACCGGATGCACCTCGACGCGGAAGCCAAAGGGATTCCCACGGTAATGCTCGAGGCTCCCGAGCGCCGGTCGCTCCCAGCGATCCTCGTGCCTCAACTCCGACTGGCCCTTTTGAAGCTCGATCGCATGGCCGCTGCTGGCGATCGAGCCAAGCGCGCCCTGCGGGCGCTGGGGGGATTCGTTCAGGGAATGAAGCTCAAGTACCAGGACATCGAGTTCGGACTCGACCTCGGCATCGAGCCCGGCGTGGCCGACACCGGCGACCTTTCCGCCGATCTCACGTCGCTGTTTCAGGCGGTCGGCGAGGCGGCGAGGGAGAAGCGGACCGTGGTCGTCCTCTTCATCGACGAGTTGCAGTACGTCGAGGAGGACGAACTTGCCGCGCTGATCGCGGCGCTCCATCGCTGCGCCCAATCACAGCTTCCCGTCACGCTCATCGGCGCCGGGTTGCCGCAGCTTGTGGGACAGATGGGGAAGGCGAAGTCTTACGCCGAACGGCTCTTCGAATTTCGTTCGATCGGTCCGCTGGAAAGCATCGATGCCCGCCAAGCGATCATCGCACCAGCGGAACGGTGGGACATCAATTTCAGCGACGACGCGGTCGAAGAGATCCTCCGGCAGACCGATCGCTATCCCTATTTCCTCCAGGAATGGGGGAAGCACTCCTGGAACATGGCCACACAGAGCCCCGTCCAACTCGGGGACGTTGTGGCTGCGACGGATCGAGCGCTCGCCGAACTCGACGCCAGCTTTTTCCGCGTCCGCCTCGATCGACTCACCCCGGCGGAGAAACGGTACCTGAGGGCCATGGCCACCCTCGGCCCGGGGCCCCATCGATCGGGTGACATCGCCGAGGAACTGGCGAAGAAGGTCGAATCCGTTGGTCCGACTCGTTCGAATCTCATCAAGAAGGGAATGGTCTACAGCCCTGCCCATGGGGACACGGCATTCACCGTTCCCCTCTTCGATGCGTACATGCGCCGCGTGATGCCGACCGCCGAATGAAGCCCGGCTCCCTCAATCGATCAGCAGCGGCTCCGGCATGAAGGTCAGCACCGGAATCAACAGCGACAGGAGCCCGAGCGTCGTCCGCCGCCAGTCGAGCGGCGGCCCCTCGTCTTGGACCGGCGGATGGTCGATGCCGATGAGCGTCACGAGCACCACCATGAGCGTCCAGTTTGTTCGCCCCGTGACGATGATCGCGGCAATAGCTGCCAGGAGCACGCCGCGGGCCAGCCACTTCGACCGCTCGCCGAAGAGGGCATAGATCACGTGGCCGCCGTCGAGCTGGCTCATCGGCATCATGTTCAGCCCCGTCACGAGCAGCCCCACCCAGCCGGCCATGAAAAGGGCATTGGGGCGGATCGTCCCCGCGGCGATGTCGGGGCGCAACCACCCCAGCAGCCAGTGCCCCGCGATCGGCAGGCCGAAGAGGCTCTCCACCGAGGGCTCGGCCCAGGCCATCCCCGCCACGAGCGCCGGAATGGCGATCGCCAGCCCAGCCAGCGGCCCAGCGATGGCGATGTCGAAGAGCTCGCGGCGGGTCGCCCGCGATCCCTCCATGCCAATGACCGCGCCGAGCGTGCCCGTCAGCAGCACCGGCACGGGGAGGAAGAAGGGGAGCGTCGCCGGGATGCGGTGGACTGTCGCCGCGATGAAGTGCCCCGCCTCGTGGGCCGTGAGCACCGCGAGCACCGCCACCATGTAGACCAGCCCCCGCAGGCCATGCTCCGCCAGGCCACCGGCCACGTCGGCATCGACGCCGAGGACGAGCGGTTCCCAGCCGACGACACCGGTCGAGAAGGTGGTGAAAGCGGTGAGGAGGTAGAGCCCCCCCTGGAGGAGGCGGCGGCGGATCACGAACCGAGGCGTCCGCCCCGGAAGCGGGAAAACGGGGTAGACCGGGGGAGCCGGTGAAGCCGGCTCAAAGGTTGTCGGGGACGGGGGCATCGTCTCCAGAGAATACCGCGGCCAGCCCGATTCCGCAGCGTTTCGCCGCGCCGATCCGGTGCCGGTCCCGCCGCCAGACTGCTACACTGCCAGACCCGTAAGGCCTAGCCCCGTTCGTCCACGAAAGGCTCTTCAGTCATGGTCCGTGCAACCGTCCGTCGACTGGTCGGCCCGATCGCCGCCGTCGTCGCGCTTCTCGTGCTTCTCCAGCCGGCGATCACCGCGGCCCAGACCGGCACCGGCCGGAAGGTGCTCGCCGTCGTCGCCATCGATAGCTACGGCGACCTCAAGCAGCAGCTGTTGTGGGTCGGCCCCCATGTCGACAACCCCAACCTGGCCGGGATGCTTGAATCGGTCCTCCTCCTTTCGACGCAGGGGAAGGGGCTCTCCGGCCTCGACGTCAAGCGCCCCCTCGGCGTCATCGTCACCTCGGCCAACGACGACATCGGCATCCATGCCGCGGTGCCGGTCAAGGATCTCGGGAAGCTTCTCGCCGCGCTCCAGGGGGTCACCGGCCCGGTCGAGACCGATGGCGACGTCCGCCGGCTCACGCTCCCCAGTGGCCAAGAGATCGAGATCCGCGAGCAGGACGGCTGGGCGGTCATCGGCCAGCGTGGCCAGGAGTTCGACATCGCCGACCCCGCCAAGCTCCTCGCCCCGCTCGTCGCCGACTACACCCTCGCCATCGAGACCCACCCGGCGGTGATGCCGGAATCGCTCCGCGCTCTGATCGCTGCCGGGATCCAGCAGATGGCTGCCGCGTCAGCCAATCAGGGGCGGCCGGTCGATGCCGAGGCGCTCCAGACGGCGCTGTCGGCCCTCAACGGCGTCGAGACGATGACGATCGCCATGGCCTTCGACCCGAAGGAGAACGTGATCTTCCTCGAGAACAAGGTGATCGCCGTCAACGGGCCGGCCGCGACGTCGACGTCGGCGCTGACGGTCGCAACCGCGGCCACCGAGGACGGCGGCCTCCCGGCCCTGGCGGCCCATGCCGTCCAGCCGCTCAATGATTCGCAGCGCCGGCAGATCCTGGCGATGCTCGACGGCGCCCTTCCGCAGGGGGACGACAAGACGATGAAGATCGTGGCCACGGTCGTGCGTGGGCTCGTCGACGCGATGGCCGATGCCGGCGGGCTCGATGCGGCTGTCACCGTTGATACGAGCGTCCCCGGCCAGCTTCCGCAGATCACGGCCGGCGCCCACATTGCCGACGGCCCGAAGCTCGAGAAGCAGGTCAAGGAGCTCTTCGGCCCCGGCTCGACGCTGCCGAAAGAGGTGAAGGCGAAGTTCGACAGCGGCAAGGTGGGGAAGGCAAACCTCCACACCGTGACGATCGACGTCTCCGCCACGCCGGCCGCCGGGATCGTCGGCCCCGCGGTCGAACTGACGCTCGCCGTCACCCCCGACTACGCCTTCCTTCTCCACGGCGGCGACGTCAAGGCTCGCCTCGAGACGCTCCTCGAGACCAACGGCCGGGCCAACACGAGTGTCGCCGATACGGAAGTGCCCGGGGCCGCGATCGCCTTGGCTCTCGACCGGATCTTCACCTACGCCGCCTCGATGGGGGTCGGCCCCCAGGCCGAGGCCGCCGCAGAGCAGGCCGGCAGCCTCGTCGAGACCGACAAAGACTCCGGCTCGGTGAAGGTCACCGGGCATCCGATCGACCGTGGATTCGTCACCCGGCTGTCGGTCGGTGCCGGCGCCCTCAAGGCCGCGGCGACGATGGCCCAGCAGCAGCAACAGGGGATCGGTGGCCCCGGCGGCCGTGCCGCGCCGCGGCGGGCCCCCGCCGAGCGTGAGCCCGCCGGCGCCCGCTGATTCCCAAGTCAGACGCGCTTACGCCGCGCGGAGGCAAGGGGGAAGCCCTCCCTTGCCTCCGCGTGTTTGTGCCCCCGGCCCCTTGACCGCGTTTTCCTCTTTCCATCTTCCCCCCTTCCCCACCTCGAGGCCGTTCCGTGATCACGTC